>CALDJX010000030.1 GCA_937899075.1 uncultured Planctomyces sp.
TGTCGTGGTTAAAGTTCGGCTGCTGAATTCGGCATCGCGGCTCGCGAGAGTTGGAACTCAGTTCTGGGTGGAACGACCGACAGTTTCGGCCGCGGAGGTTCGAGGGCTCGATACTCTGGTCGGAGGCCGTTACATCGCCGTGCAACCCGGAATCGCCGACGGCGCGATCCAAACATCATTTGATGGCTTGTCGAAAGCTCCGCCCGGTGACTTGCCGGAAGGCGGCGTCGAGATCGTCCTCGAAGCCAGTCAGCGAGGCGGACTTCGGCGCGGAGTACCCGTGCTTTATCGAGGGCAACGAGTCGGGCATGTGATCGCCGTGGCTCTGGCTTCGGACGCGACCACTGTTGAAGCGAGAGTCTGGATCGACGCTGCGTACCGCGAGCTGGTCCGCGACAACTCTCGGTTCTGGATGAACAGCGGAATCGACGCGTCCGTCGGATTGGACGGGGTGAAGCTTACGGCCGACACGTTGTCGAGCATCATCGTTGGCGGAGTTTCACTGGCGACTCCGCCGCAACCCGGTCCGAAGGTCAGCACCGGGCATCGCTTCGAATGCTCGGTCAAGTCGGATGACGAATGGTTGACCTGGCAGGCTCGCATCCCGATCGGCGGACACGACGTTGTCGACGGCGTGCCCTTGCCAAAGCCGCTGCGAGCTTCGTTGCGGTGGCAGGAAAAGCGATTTGGGTTTCGTCGAGACAAACAGCGATCCGGTTGGATTCTGCCTGTGGGTAATGGATGGTTGATTGGTCCCGCCGACATCCTGACGCCAGCGGCCACGGCGATCGAAGGGACGACAATGCTCGAAGCGGCGGGCAAGACGTTTGATATCGAACCGGCAAAGGTCACTCAAATCGGGGAACTCGCGATTTTTCAAAGTAGGATCGCATCGGTGACTACAGAAGCTGCGTGGCCGCTCGAGCGACTCGGACATCCCGACGAGCCCGTCGATTGTTTGATCGTGACGTCGGGTTCCGATTCCGTGATCAGCGTTTCTGCGGGGCGACTTTTCATTGCTGGCCAACCAGCCGACAGCGATTCGCCGGCCGGTGGTGCTGAAAGCTGGATCGTCGATCCAGCCGTGCCGTTGACGGCCGATTTCCACGGAGCAAGCGTCGTTTCACGAGCGGACGGAAAGGTCATTGGTCAGCTGGTCGTTGACGAAAATGGCAGCCGAGTCTCACTCCTGCCGATGCAGCCGATCGTGAAGTAGCACCGTTTGCCCTGGCAATTGTTGCTCAGCCTGCTTAAGTACCTTGCTCAAGTAATTTGCAACCGTCCTGATTTGAGGTCTTCATGCGACTTCCCAATCTGCTCGCCTCAAGATGGGGCCGCCTGATCGCGTTCTTCTGTCTGTACGTGACCGAAGGAATCCCGCTCGGATTCACAGCCACCGCGATCGCGACTCAACTTCGTCGCAGCGGTGTCGGGCCGAAGGAAATCGGATTTTTCATCGGCTGGCTGTATTTTCCCTGGGCGTGGAAATGGGTCATGGGGCCGATCGTCGACCTGTTCTACTCGAACAAGCTGGGCGCTCGGCGAGGGTGGATCATCGGCATGCAGGTCATGATGGTGGTCACGCTGATGTTCTGCGTGCCGCTTGAGCTGAAAGAGAGCAACCTGACTCTGCTGACGTCGATCATCCTGATTCATAATTTCTTCTGCGCGACTCAGGACGTGGCGATCGACGCGCTTGCCTGTAGCACGTTGCAGCCTGAAGAGCGAGGTCTGGCCAACGGCCTGATGTTTGCCGGGCAGACGTTGGGGATTCCGCTGGGCGGAGCCTGCGTGCTCTACCTGATTGACGGAGTCAGTTGGCTGCCGATGCTGCAGGACGGGATTCCGTTCGAGCAGACGTACTTCTTTGTGGCGGCGTGCATTCTTGTCGTGACCGTTTTTGTTGCGCTGCCAATGCGTGAGGAGCCGATAACTCGACCGGAACCGAATCCCGAACGGCTTCGGGAATTAACGACCGAGTTGTCGACCTACCGAGCTGATCGCAACCCGCTCCCCGAATTGGTCGACTATATCACGGGGTTCCTGGTTGGCTTCGCCATGAGTCAGTTCCAAGTGATCTCTCAAAGTATTCTCGCAATGCTTGATGCGGTGCCACAGCTCGAACCGTTGCAGCCGTATCCGGCTATCGTAGCAGCAGTGTGTGTGTCAGTGAGTTTTCGAGTATTTCAAGTTTCACAATACTTGCTTCTTACGCTCCTGATACTGCTGGGCTATGTGTTGCCGAGGCGAGCCCAAACGTCAACTGACAGTGTCAGGGTTGAACTCGTTGATTACTTGATAACCGCTGGCAAATCATTCTTTGGGAGTCGTGTTGCTTTTGCCGCTTTGATACTGGCAGTGATTCCGGCCGGTGCGGCGGCTTTGAATCTTGCTCTGCAGAAGACGCTGGCAGTCGAACTCGGGATGACCGACGGAGAAATCGCCGACATGGAAGTTGTCGGCAGCGTTATCTGGGCCGCGTGCTGCGTCACGGGCGGATTGATTTCTGATCGTATCGGACATTTGAAATCACTTGCCGTGTTTCTTGTTCTGATGTCGATTCCGACTCTGTGGCTCGGTTTTGAAATGGAGCGGCAGGGTTACATCATGCCGGTCGAAATCGTGCAGGCCGACTCAAAAAGTGACGCTGGAGAATCGCCCGAGAAAACCACGGAAAGCAGCGGAGAAGAAGAGGTCAGCGAATCGGTAGCTTTGAAAGCGGAGTTGGATCAAGCGGGAAGCGAGCCCGTTTCGGAGAAAGAAGATTCAGCGTCCGCGTTCAGCAGGAACGTGCCTGCAGGACTGGCTGACAGTTTCTGGTGGGCGGTGATGTTCTACATGGCGGCTCAAGGATTGATGTATGGAACTCGGACGGCGGTCTTCATGCAGATTTCGAATCCGGCCGTCGCCGCGACTCAGTTTACGGCTTACATGGCGATGATGAATCTGGTGACTGCTTACACGTCATGGTGGCAGGGCGTCGTGATTGAAGAGTGGGGCTACCCGGTGACATTGTTCATTGACGCGTCGACGGGGCTCATCTGCCTGGCCGTGTTGCCGTTTCTGTTTCAAAAGGCTATCGCGGAACCGTCTGCCAGTATCCCTGCTCCTCGCGATTGACGCTCGTAGTTCTTCACGTCTTCGAGTTGTCTTCCCGCTCATTTGATTTCGGAGTTTTCACGATGCAAAAAGTTCTGATCGTCCTCGCGGCACTCGTCGCAACGTCTTATGCCTCTTCGTCGATGCGGACTCTGGACGCGGCCGAGCTGCCGAACATCATTCTGTGCATGGCGGACGATCAGGGGTGGGGCGATGTTGGTTACTACGGAAAGTCGCCGGTCAAGACGCCCGTGCTGGATGAGATGGCGGCGGCGGGTTTGCGGTTTGATCGGTTTTACGCGGCGGCTCCGGTTTGCTCGCCGACTCGGGCGAGTGTTCTGACCGGACGGCACCCCAACCGCACGGCGGTTTTCAAATGGGGACACCCGCTTCGGCCTCAGGAAACGACCATCGCGGAAGCTCTCAAGAATGCGGGTTACGTCACCGGTCACTTCGGGAAATGGCATCTCGGATCGTGCCGAGCCGACAGTCCGGTTTGCCCTGGCAACAGCGGATTCGATGAGTGGCTGTCCGCCCCAAACTTCTACGAGAACGATGCGTTGATGAGTCACAACGGGACGGTGATTCAGACGAAGGGTGAAAGCTCGCAACTGGCCGTTGACTACGCACTGGAATTCATGACCGAAGCGAAGAAGCAGGACAAGCCGTTCATTGCGGTGGTGTGGTTCGGCTCGCCGCATGCTCCACACATTGCGGCGAAGAAGTTCCTCGACATGTACAAGGACTTTCCCAAAGCTCACGCCAACTTCCTGGGAGAAGTGACGGGCATCGACGCCGCCGTTGGCAACCTGCGGACATCAATTCGCGAAATGGGCATCGCCGATAACACCTTGCTCTGGTACACGAGCGACAACGGAGCGTTGCCGAATGTCGGCTCGACCGGTGGACTGTCCGGTAAGAAAGGCACGCTGCTCGAAGGCGGTATCCGAGTTCCTGCGATTATCGAATGGCCGGCCGTCGTGAAGAAACATCGCAAAATCGACCTCGTCTGCAACACGACGGACATCTACCCAACACTGCTTGAATTAACGGGTGTCAAAATTGATCATCAACCCGTCCTGGATGGTCGAAGCATCCTGCCGCTGATCCGGAATGAAAAATTCGACGGTCACCAGGAATACGGATTCTGGGATTACCCGATCGGCGGGCGAGGAATGCACGCTGACCGGATGCTGGCCGCTCAGAAAGTGGAAGCCGACGCTGGTCAGCAGAAACCCTGGCACGAAGTTGAGCCGGACCCATCAAAAGTCGGCGGCTACGCGGAAGGTGAACGACCCGGTCCGGCCGCGTGGATCGACGGCAACTTCAAACTGCACCGCACGGACTCGAAGACAGGCGAGGACGGCGTGCGTTACCAGCTTTACGACCTGAGCACCGACGCCGTCGAGAAGCATGACCTGTCGAAGACTCAGCCTGAACGCGTCGAAGCGATGAAGAAGAAGCTTCTGGCGTGGCAGCAGTCCGTAATCCGCAGCCTGAACGGCGAAGACTATGCCACGCAGTGATGTCACTTCATTGGCGGCCACAAGTTTGGAGGACACTCCATTACAACTGGTGCCACGCAATCATCAGGTTCTCACGCGAAGGCGCAAAGGCGCTAAGATTTAAAGAAGTAGACAGAATTTCTTAGCGTCTTTGCGTCTTCGCGTGAAAAATTCGAACTCCAGCGACGAAACTCTCAGTTTCCTCTGCGGAACCTCGGTGTCCTCTGCGATTTGTTCTTTACTTTGTCCCGGTAAGTTTCGAATGGACCTAATCGGTAACGTTCTCCCAGAGACCTCGAAGGTCATCGAGTCTGGAATCGAACGAGGCTCGCACACGGGCTTGCAGCTTTACGTTTCGCGTGGAGGCAAGGCCGTTGCTGATACTGGTTTCGGTGAGTCGTCGCCCGGCGTCGCGATGACCGCTGACTCAATCACGATGTGGCTGTCTGCCGGGAAGCCGCTCACGGCTGTCGCGATTCTGCAACTGGTCGAGCACGGACTGCTTGATCTTGATGGCCGGATTGCCGACTGGATTCCCGAGTTTGCAGCGGGCGGAAAAGACCAGATTCGGCTGCACCATCTGCTGACTCATACCGGTGGGTTTCGAAATGTTGAAACCGGCTGGCCTCGCCTTTCCTGGGAGCAGACGATCGCGAGGATCTGTGAGTCCCCACTCGAAGACGACTGGCGAATCGGAGAATCAGCCGGCTACCACACGTCGTCGAGCTGGTTCATTCTCGGAGAGCTGATTCAGCGAGTTGACCCGGAAGGCCGGTCGTTCTCTGAGTACTTCCGAAAAGAAATCTGCGAACCGCTTGGAATGATCGATTCGTGGAACGGGATGACGAGCGATTTCTGGACGACGAATCAGGCTCGGATCGCGGAGATGTCGCAGCTCGAAAAAGGGCAGACGGAGTTGCTCCCCTGGCACGACGAAATTCGCTGCACAGCGACATCTCCGGGGGCCAATTCTCGCGGCCCGGTTCATGACCTCGGACACTTTTATGAATGCCTACTGGCGGGCGGCGAATTAAATGGAGAACGAATTCTCAGCGACGAGTCAGTCGAGTTGTTGACGACTCGGCACCGCGAAGGACTCTACGATCAAACGCTGTTTCACAAAGTCGATTTCGGACTGGGAGTGATCCTCGATTCAAACCGCTACGGAGCGGAAACTGTGCCGTACGGATTTGGTCCATACTGTTCGGAGCGAACTTTCGGGCACGGCGGTTCGCAGTCTTCCATCGGCTTCGCCGATCCCGATGCCGGACTCGTGGTCTGCTATGTAGCAAACCGTCGAATCGGCGAGCCTCGTCATCAGAAACGGAACCGCGAAATTGTCTCGGCCATCTATCGAGACCTTGAACTCGTTAACGACTGACCTTGTGGAAGCAGCAACGAAAAAAGCGTGAGCAAGGATTCGGCCAAAGCCAAACCTCACTCACGCTTCAGGTTCGAACGGTAGTTAGTTTATCACGTGTCGCTTAGAAGTCGCCAAGTTCGTTGCCATCGTTTCGGGAACCGAGGTTTGACCAGGTGCCGGCATCGATGTTGTCACTGATTGCTTTGACAGCTCCGTCGGCCATCAGCGAATGAACCATGCCGACGTGGTGACTTCGTGAGGTCACCGCAGCGTAGGTCGGGCCGGTACAGTCGTTGAAGTCTTTCTCTTCGCGACAACTAGTGAAGTCAACATCGTAGGTCGTTCCTCCATTAACATGTGGAACGGCGGTGTTCGGCGTAAAGACAGTGGTGAATCCGGCCTGGTGGATTCGCCCGTCAACCCATTCAGTATGCCCAGTTGAACTCTTGAAGCTGCCTCCAAGTCCGCTGATTCCGTTCGGCGAAGGAACAGTTGCTGTCGCGGTGCTGCCGTCTCGAAGATAAGGCGTGTAAGCCTTGACCTCAGAGAAGGCGATGGTATTGCTCGTGCCGTCGGTGATGTGTCCAAACTTCAGGCTCATGTTTGGTCCAAAAACTCCGTCGCCGTTTTGTCGTGTTGCATTGTTCCAGTAGTTCCAACTTCCGCCGCTAGCGGCGTAGTTGAGGGGGTAGTGAATCGGGTTGCCGCTGCTATCGGTTCGCGTTCTGTCGTTGATTTCGCTCGGACACAGGTAGGCGGGGATTCTGGCGGTCATTGCTGGTAGATTCGGGGGAGCGTCGTATTCAAGGTCGAGGTTGACCTGCATGAAGAGGTTGGCCTGATCAAGCAGCGGCATCAGGCGCGCCTGAATCGACCATTCGCCGCCCTTGCCGCCAGTGTCAGCAAGTTGAGTCGGGCTGCTGGCAGCTCCGTCCACTGCAAAGGCGATTGGCAGTTTGCTGTGGAGGTCGTGGTAGTTGTGCAGAGCGATCCCGATCTGTTTCAAATTGCTTTTGCACTGAGCACGCCGTGCAGCTTCACGAGCCTGTTGCACGGCCGGGAGCAGCAAGGCGACCAGAATTGCGATAATCGCAATCACGACGAGCAATTCGATAAGTGTGAAACCTTGTCGTTTCATGTCAGAATTCCTTCAGGTAGGCATCCAGAGTGAGGTCAGTTTAGTGGTTCAGTCTTGAATAAAC
Source organism: uncultured Planctomyces sp. (assembly GCA_937899075.1). Classification (GTDB taxonomy): domain Bacteria; phylum Planctomycetota; class Planctomycetia; order Planctomycetales; family Planctomycetaceae; genus JABMPE01. Next base: position 7,170 of record CALDJX010000030.1, read on the forward strand.
CGAACGGCAGGCGATCTGCAACTGAGACGCAGTCTCAATTGATTGTGTAGTAGACCACCGCTCGACGTAAATCGCAACCCATTTTCACAGACATTTCTGCGAAAACGTCGAAGACCGAGTTATCTACTGAAATCGGTCAGTCGGTGAGCCGGGCAGATTTTTGATTCAGTCGCGGCAGCCGGTCGTGAACCTTGGTTCGACATCCAATGAGCGTCAGCCACCGGGCACCTGCCAACCATTCGGTCGTGAACGACGTGAAAGTGCTATTGAGCAGTCTCGGTTTGGCAGTCTCGAATGGACGACTACTCGAATTCGTAGCGTTCCGGACCGTAAACTTCGGAGTCAATTAAGTCTGCAACTTCCAGCCGCAAATTTGAGACACTCAAGGAAACCAAAACATGTCTGCTCGAACCGATCGCCGTGACTTTCTCGTCCGTTCAGTGTCTGCTGCCATGAGCGTTGCCGCTGCAAGTGGTGTCTTGAGTCGACCGAAGCCAGCCGCCGCAGGAGAATTCACCGGTAAGATCCGGAAGGCCGTTAAGTATCACATGATCCAGGAAAAGTTGTCGGCTGAGGACAAGCTCAAGATGCTGAAGGATCTTGGGTACGACGGCGTCGAACCTCGCGCCATGCTGAAGCCGGATCAGGCAGCGGAAGTGAAAGAGCTGGCTCGAGCCAGTGAGAAGGTCGGGTTGCCGATTCACGGCGTCGTCAACTCAAACAACCCGGACATCATCAGCGCGATCGATCAGGCCGTGCAGTACGGAGCGAACTCGGTTCTGCACGTCGTCCGCTATCAGCGAAATATTCCGTACCTGCAGAACTATCGAGAGACGCAGGACATCATTCGCAAAGCGATTGACCACGCCGAGAAGAAGCAGGTTTCGATTCTGCTCGAAAATGTCTGGGCAACCTTTCTGATCGAACCGCTCGGCATGGCTCGATACATCGACGAACTCAACAGCCCGTTCGTGCAGGTTTACTTTGACATCGGAAACGTTGTCCGCTGGGGCTGGCCGGAACACTGGATTGAGGTGCTCGGCAAACGGGCCAGGAAACTCGACGTCAAAGAGTACGACCTGAAGATCGCCATGAACGACGGCATGCGGAAGGCGTTCGATGTTCCGCTTGGCGAAGGCAGCATCGACTGGGCTGCGGTTCGGAAAGAACTGACCGCTGTTAAGTATGAAGGCTGGGCAACCGCCGAAGTCCGCGGCGGTGACCGAGCGCGACTCGCCGAGATCGCTGCTCAGATGGATCGGGTTCTGGATCTTTAGTCGGTGTCCGGCTTGCTGTTCAGTGCTCGCAGGAAATGCTGACTGACAAGTCGTTCGTACTTGTGACTGTTCATCATGACTGTGCCGATGTGTGGGCCGCCTGGTTCGATGTGGATTGTTGAATTTCTTTCGGCGGCGGCGTGGAGCAGGCTGGCGTGTTCGACAGGGACAATCCGATCGGCGTCTCCGTGGATGATGAGAATTGGGATGTCGATCTTCGAGATGGCCTGGGCCGGTGCCAGTTGGTTGATGTCGGCTCCGGTTTCGATCCAACTGATGCCTCGTGCGACCTGAGTGACCACCGTCCGTAATGTCTGCGGCAAGAACCGGAATTGATGCTCGACCATTGAAGTCAGGTCAGCGAATGCTGAATCGAGCACTGCCGCTTTGACTTTGGGCATCTCCGGTAGAGCCAGCGTCAACGACGCTCCACCCATCGAAACGCCCAGTGCGAATAGTCGGTCGTGATCAACGTCGTCTCGTGCCAGGCAGGCGTCGTAAGCACCGAGTACGTCCATCCGCTCATTGAGTCCGTAGGTGATTGTGTGGCCATCGCTCAGCCCGTGCCCTCGGAAGTCGAATGTAAAAACCTGAAAGCCGGATTCGTAAAGAACCTGATGAATGACCTCGATGTCGGAATGGTTCGCGCCAACGCCGTGGCACACGATGACTGTTCCCTGCGGATCGTCACGTTTCAGAAAGACGCCTCGCAGCGTCGTTTGCTGGTCGCGGCTTTGAAACTCGACCTGTGCAACATTCTCAGTCGGAATGCCAGCGATGGGAGTCGGCATCAGCTTCGGGCGGTGCACTGCAAAGATGACGAAAATGTACGGCACGAGCACGAGGTAAAACGCGGTTCGCAGACTGACGGCGAGAGCGCCTGCGTAGCGTGCCTTGACTCGTTCGCGGAGTCGATCCTGTGTGAATTCCAGAAGCTGGTAGACGTACAGCAGGCTGATTTCGAATGACAGACCGAAGAAGTAGCTGACGAGTAAGAACTCGCGCCATGACCATGCCGAGTCTGTCACAAAGACCAGAAAGCCGTAATAGACTGCGGGAAAGAGTGCCAGGATGATGATCGACGCGATTCGCCCAAAGCGAGTTGGAGAGTTCAACCGAGGCGGCGGAATGACTCTCAGAAAGCGACTTCCGAAGAGAACGACCGGAGGCAGCGACATCCAGAACGCTTCGGACGCCGAGCCGACAAACATCCTGACGACGAGCACCATCGCCACTGACAACAGCCCCCAGACGATTCGCCTGAGGGTCAGCCTGCCTGTTGGGACTTCAGAATCAGTGGCGAGTTGCTCGGTAATCTCGTTGCTCCGTTCTGTCTGAGCGCTGACCAGTTACGAGCTCTTACTCCTTACCCGGATCCTTGATTACATCCTGGATCGCGATGTTGATTCGTGATCGAGAATCATCCGGTAGTACGGGAGCGTCATCCCGTGAGTCCTCGTCTTCTGGTACGTCTGCTCCGTGTTTCTTGACAGCGGTGTGAATCTTTCGCTGCAAATTGCGAAATTGGCGACACGTTCCGCACATCATCATGTGGAATCGAAGTCCGATCCGCTCGCCGAATGAAAGCGGTCTTTCAAACGACTCAGAGACTACACGCGAGATGTCTTTGCAATTCAACATGCTGTCAGGCCGGTCGGCGTCTTTCGTGGGAGAACTTACTTTGGAAGATACTGATTACCGTATTGTTGCGGGAGGTCTCAACGAGGAACCGCTCAGCCGGGCTTCCACAGGATTGGCTTAAGAATCGTAACCAGTTTCTCGATGGTTGCCCTGCGAAGCGGCCTGCTCCGGCTTCGCGTTTATCAGGGCGACGGAAAAGCTCGCGGCTGCCTTACGCGGATTTTCAATAGTTTCGCAGGATTATCGATTTGCGACACAGGCGTGTGAGGCAGCTAACATTCGAGGCGTGCCGTCCGAAGTTTCTGCGTCGTGCGACCGTTCTGGTCTATGGACCGGGCCGTCCGAAAGCGACAGACTTCCTGCATCGAACACGCGGTATCGGACTCCGGAGACTTTGATGGACAATCAGGACAACGCTGCTGGTTCAGGCGACGGTGCTCTGGAACCTTCGGAATGGCTCGACGCCTACGGTGACTACCTCTATCGATATGCGATGTCGAGACTTCGAGATACGAATGCCGCGGAAGAGGTTGTCCAGGAAACGTTTCTCGCAGGGATTAAAAAACGAGAGCAGTATTCCGGCGAGGGTTCACAACGCGGCTGGTTGCTGACGATCCTGAAACGGAAGATCGTCGACCATGTGCGGCAGCGGGCGAGGTTTGATCGCGACGGCGCCGTCGGCACTGAACATGACCCGATTGCAGAATCGTTCGACAGTGGTGGGCACTGGAAGCTGAGCGTTGCTGCGTGGATGAAAGCTCCGGCCGACGCGATCGAGTCCAGCGAACTCTGGGCGATCGTTGAAGGTTGCTTAACGCATCTTCCTGTGGGGCAGGCGTCAGCATTCACGCTCAGCGTTATGGAAGAACTTGACAGCGACGAGATTTGCCGCGAGTTGGATATCACGCCTTCAAATCTGTGGGTTCGTCTGCATCGCGCGCGAATTGGTCTGGCAAATTGTGTGGGTGCTCGGTGGGATCACGGAGCGACACCCGCTCAACAGGCCTGAATAGCTGCGCCGAAATGGATTCCCAATTTTCAACCACGTCATTCCCGCGCAGGCGGGAAACCAGAATTCGACTGAGAAGCGGATTCTCGCTCGGGTATCCAGACGATCGTTGCCCTAACCGAAGTCGGACTGGGTCGAGAGGAATTCCGAGTACGCCCATGATTCTGTGTAAGGAATCTTTCGCAGCAGCGTCACTGCAATGTGGCAATTGAGTGATGCCGGAAACGCTGGCTGTCGGGCACAAGAGTGAGAAGGGAAGTTCAATGAGTTCACTGGTCCAACTGCAACCGTACGATGAACACAATCAAAAGCTTGAGTCTTTCGTGCATCCGCCTGATTGGGTAAATCCCGAACCGGCCGACCGATACAACCTCGTTGTCATCGGCTCCGGGCCTGCCGGATTGATCACAGCGATCGGTGCGGCCGGGCTTGGCGCGAAGGTCGCACTGGTCGAACGGGAACTGATGGGCGGTGATTGCCTGAACGTCGGCTGCGTTCCGTCGAAAGGTGTCATCAGCGCTGCTCGCGTGGCGGCGACGGTTCGCGACGCGGGCGAGTTTGGAGTGGAAGTTCCGGCCGGCTGGGGAGTCGATTTTGCGGCGGCCATGAAGCGAATGCGGCGGCTGCGAGCGGACATGGCTCGTCACGATGCGGCGGCGAGATTCCAGGAACTTGGCATCGACGTTTTTCTGGGCAGCGGCTCTTTCACGGCGGACGGTCGCGTCGAGGTGGCTGGCAAAAAACTCAACTACAAACGAGCCGTCATCTGCACGGGTGGACGAGCAGCGGAACTTCCGATCCCCGGCCTCAAAGAAGTCGACTATCTCACCAACGAATCAATCTTTTCACTGACCGAGTTACCAAAGCGGCTGATCGTGATCGGCGGCGGACCGATCGGAACGGAGATGGCTCAGAGCTTCGCCCGGTTCGGTTCTCAAGTGACGCAGATCGAAAAGGCTCCCAACATCCTGTCGCGAGAAGAAACGGACGCGGCACTGATTGTTCAGAAGGCGATGGAGAAAGACGGCGTCACATTCGTGCTGAATGCAAACACGGTCCGAGTCGAACAGCGCGGCGATCAGAAAGTGGTCATCGTCGAACAGGCTGGCGAAGAAAAAGAGATCGTTGGCGATCAATTGCTGATCGGCATCGGGCGAACGCCAAATGTCGACGGCATGGGGCTCGAGAATGTCGGCGTCAGATTCGACAACCGATCAGGCATTGAAGTGAACGACAATCTTCAGACGACGAATCCAAAAATCTACGCGGCGGGCGACGTGTGTTCGAAATACAAGTTTACCCACGCGGCCGACTTCATGGCACGGATCGTCATTCAGAACACGTTGTTCATGGGGCGTGGCAAGGCAAGCTCGCTGACGATTCCCTGGGCAACGTACACGTCTCCCGAGTTGGCTCACGTCGGGTTGGAACCGAAAGAGGCAAAACAGCGAGGCATCGAAATCGACACGTTCACTCAACCGCTCGACGGAGTTGATCGAGCGATCCTCGAAGGCGACGACGAAGGCTTCGTCAGAATCCACGTTAAGAAAGGCACGGACAAGATTGTCGGCGCGACAATCGTGGCCACCAACGCGGGGGACATGATCAGCGAGATCACGCTCGCGATGACGCACGGTCTGGGGCTCAAAAAAATCGCGTCGACAATCCATCCGTACCCGACTCAGGGCGACGCCATTCGAAAAGTTGGAGACCTTTACAACCGGACTCGGCTGACGCCGTTCGTCAAGAGTCTGTTCCGGAAGTGGCTGTCGTGGACGCGATGATCGCTGCGTGCGCCTTTGCTCAAACCACGAACTGCCGAATTCGCCGAGTCAACTACGAAGTGCTTTGAGGAATAAATCATGTCAACAGGAAGCGAAGACGCCGAAGTTTCCGCTGAAACACCTGCCAAAACACCGGGCAGCACCCTCAAGAAGCTGTTCGTCCTTCTGATCGTCGGAGGAGTCGCGGTCTTTGCATATTGGAAATATGGCGATGCGCTGTCGCTGGATTTCCTGGCTTCGAAAGAGGCTCAGTTGCGACAGTACCGCGAGGACAATCCCGTACTCGTCTACGGCGTCGGACTTGTCGCTTATGTTCTAGCCACTGGCGTCTCTCTTCCCGGAGCGACGATCCTGACGCTTGCCTACGCATGGTACTTTGGGTTTTGGCGAGGAATGGTTGTCGTCAGTTTCGCTTCAACCGGTGGCGCGACGATGGCGTTTATTCTGAGTCGCTACTTTTTGCGAGATACTTTTCAACGCAAGTTTGGTGACAAGTTGACGTCGTTCAATGAGGCACTTGAACGCGAAGGCGCTTTCTATCTATTTACGCTGAGACTAATTTACGGAGTGCCATTTTTCTCGATCAACGTCCTCATGGGCTTGACTCCGATCAGAATCGTGACTTACTGGTGGGTCAGCCAATTAGGAATGTTACCAGGGACGGCAGTCATCGTTTACACCGGCTCACAATTCCCTGACTTGAAAACGCTAGCCGCAGACGGCGCGTCGGGAGTCTTTACATTGCCGTTGATTCTGGCGTTTGCTCTACTTGGCGTGTTTCCGATCATTGCAAAAAAGATTATCGGCAAATGGAAGGCGGGCAGGCCGGCAACCGCGATCGAAGAATAATCCAGCGCTAACCCGCACACTTTGGACGGTCAGTCGCTTGCAGAAATCGGACGCCGACGTCGTAGACGTTCGGGATGAGTTCCGTGCAGCGAACAACTTCGCAACGGAGTCGGACCGGCGTTTCCTTGACATCCAGTTCGATGAAGATGTTGCGAGAAGAGAACGGAGCGTCGCACAGGAAACCCAGTCCGCCCTCTGAAATGTTTCTGGCATACGCTGGCCGTGGAACGTCGTCAGCTTCATACACGTGAAACCTTCCCGTGTAGCAGAGTCGGTCGTGTTGGCGTTGCTCGTGACCAGGAGACTCATCCTTCGACAGCGACGAAAGTAACGGCGCCAATGCCAGGTTCATTTTCAGTTGCCGCTCTTGCGATTGCGGAGCTGAACTCGCTGAATCTGAAGACGCGCCGACTTCGAAAGAATAATCGTTGGGGCGGAACGTTCGTTGAAGATCGTGCCAATCCTGAGCAGCCAGACCGACGATTTGCTCGGCTTCCGGATTGCGGAGTGTCATCCGGCACTGGCGTCCACCGAGGGCATATTGGACGTCGTCCAGAAAGGCCTGCATCATCATGACGCCGCGGCCGCTGGCCAGCATCGACGGTTCTTCTGACGCGGCATGTTTCAGCACTTTCTCAACGTCAAAACCTTTGCCTTCATCAGTGATCGTCCAGACAATGCGATGCTCGTTATATTCAACGAGAACCTGCACACGTCGTGACGAATACTTATTCTGAGTTGACCGAACAGCCAGCGCTTCGGCGAACCGTTCGGCTTCGTCCGCTTCCTTCAGATCGGACGAAACTTCGAGATTGCCATGGACGATGGCATTTGTCAGAGCTTCATGTAGCGGTAGAGCGACACGGTTTCCATTCACTGCATCTCCCCACGACATTTTGAGAGCATGCTGCTCGAGGTAGGAGACCGTGCGGTTAATCCATTCGAAGTCGCTGGGAATTTCGAGTGTGAAACTTCGATTGACGATTCGCGACTCGACGTTTGTAAGTTGTTCGGCAATAAGCATGACGATACCCCGGAATGACGCTCTGTTGGTGTGTTGCCAATTGGCGAACAGACGACGACAGGACTGTTTCCAAACGGTAGGTCAAGAAATGGAAGCTGCGCGGATGCATTGCACTCAAATGTTGTCAGTCGTGCAGCATTCCTGGCGGAAGTGGGGTGTTTCTCGCGGTACACGAGGTAAATCGCCGACAAGGTATCGCAGCATTTCGATATGTCAGGATGCTCCTGTTGCTTCTGGCCGAGGCACAGTCGGGCTATTTGACGTCGCCGAACAAGTGACGATCCTCCGCTCGACTGCCCAGACCACTACTGCCGGGGGCGGTTTCGACGTTCACTGTCGGCAGGTGCTGCGACAGTTCTTTGATCACGTTGGCGTGGTCAGGATTGCTTGCCAGATTGTGCCACTCGTGCGGGTCAGAGTCGTGATCGTACAGCTCTTCGTCGCCGGTCGAGTAGCGGATGTATCTCCAGCGAGCTGACCTCACCGCGTGATTGTTTTCGAAGAACGTCGTGATGACCGGCGGCCGTTCCGCATCGACATCTTCAAGTTGCGGCGTCAGCGACCTTCCTTCAAGGTGTGATGGTTTTTCGAGTCCGCAAAGGTCCGCAAGAGTCGGGTAAATGTCGATCAGGCCAGCCGGTTGCTCGCAACGACGTTCGCCCTTGATGCGTGGCCCGGCGATGATCAGTGGGACTCGTGTTTCGGCTTCCCAGAGACCTCGTTTCGCCCATCGTTGTTTTTCACCGAGCACCCAGCCGTGGTCTGACCACAAAACGATGATCGTGTTCTCGGCGTGCGGGCTGGCGTCGACTGCGTCGAGAACTCGTCCCACCTGGTGATCGACAAAGCTCACGCATGCCAGGTAAGCGTGCACGGCAGGTTTCCATTGATCGTGCTCGATCATCCAGTCGTGCCGCGGTGCGAGGCCGCTCCAGGTCAGCTTCCGAGCGAAGTCGACGATGTCGTCGTTGTCAGTCGAGAGGACCTTCGGCAGTAGAATGTCGTCTGCAGGCCCGACTACGTCCCACCATTTGTTGGACGCGTAAAGTGGAACGTGCGGACGAAAAAAGCCAACGGCCAGGAAGAAAGGTTTCCGTTGCGGTTGAGCGAGTTGTTCGACCGCCCACGTCGCGACTTCGTGGTCGCCCTGCTGCTCGTCATTTTCCGGGAAGCGACCCCAGTCCCACAGCTTGACTCCGGTTGGGTAGTTCAGCTTTTGTTTCGGAAACGCTCCGCTGCCGCCGCGAGGACCGTACTCCTGAAACGTCTCTCGCGATGTCGCACCGTGATAGATCTTTCCACCGCCGATCGTCCGGTAGCCGTTGGCCGCAAAGTGCTCCGGCAGCGTTGGGGTTTCTTTCGCGTCTTTCAGCAACGGGCACGCCTTTCGAAAGTCCGTCGGTCCGAGCAGATAGATCCCCGTCGTCGATGGCAGCGTGCCGGTCAGCAGGCTGACTCGCGAAGGATTGCAGATCGGTGCCTGACAGTGAGCGTTCGAAAATACGACACCCCGTTTCGCGAGCCGATCCATGTTCGGCGTCTTCGCCTGAGGGTGTCCGTCGAGAAAGCCGACCCAGTCGTTCAGGTCGTCGATTGCGATGAATAGAACGTTCGGCCTGGGCGCCGTTTCGGCTCGCAAACCACCGATTGAGAACAGCAAGTAAATCGCTGCAAGACAGATTTGTTTCGTCGTCATGCGAATCTCGAAATCAGGCGTCGGGGAAATGTCGGACGAAAATGATCTTGTTGAAAATTCGTGTGCCACTGGCTCTGCCAGTGCAGAAGCGGACGGTGGGCCGGTTATTTTTGAAGCACTGGCAAAGCCAGTGGCACACTCGAATGCCGCCACTGGCTTGGCGCGGGAGCTTTCGTCAGCCGACGATAGTCTTTCATCAGTTGCCGAGGCCAGTAACCAGCGTTGAATTGCTAACTCCGTCTAAGGAATCTCTGAGATGACTCGATCAGCAAAGCTTACGCGTCGTGACTTTATCGCTGCCGGAGCGGCCGGAACTCTGGCCTTATCGAGCATCCCGCAAGCCCGAGCAGTTTCAGCAAATGACAAGATTAATGTCGCCTGCATTGGCGTCGGCGGTCGCGGCGGAGCGAACCTGCGTACGATCTCCGGTACCGGCCAGGTCAACGTCGTTGCACTGTGCGATGTGAATTCCCGAAACCTTGGAAAGGCCGCCGAGCAGCATTCGAAAGCTCGTACCTACACTGACTTTCGTAAACTTTACGAAACGACGACAGATATCGACGCCGTTGTCGTCAGTACGCCCGAACACACGCACGCGTTCGCCACACTTCCAGCGTTGCGACTGGGCAAGCCGGTCTACTGTGAAAAGCCGCTGACGCACAACGTGAAAGAAGCACGCATTATCACCGAGGCTGCGGCGAAGGCCGGAGTCGCGACTCAAATGGGCACTCAGATTCACGGCATGCCCAACTACCGGCGAGTCGTCGAGCTGATCCAGTCCGGTGCGATCGGCAA
>CALDJX010000031.1 GCA_937899075.1 uncultured Planctomyces sp.
CAATATTGCGGTTGTTATCGTGGTGTCATCACACAATGATGATTCCCAGCGCGAGCGGACGTCGGCTTTTTCGAACGCGTCTTTCGAGTACGCCAGTGACCCACCCCAGCCAATATTCATTGGCAGCATCTGCAGGATCGCGGCGCCGTTCCATACGTGTCTTGTGAGGCTTGCCAGGGTTGGCTTCTCGGGCGAATACCAGCGAAACCCACTTGCAATTCCCACTCCCGGCTCTGCGAGTCCCGCGACGAGGTCGCTCAACCACTCGGGATAGGGATACGAATCCGCATCCAATTGGACGACCACTTTACAGTCGTCAGGCAGGGTGTCATATCCCTGCAACAGAGCGGCATTCTTGAGGCCGCAGGTATCCGGCTTGTCCCTCAGGATCTCAAGTTTGATGTTGTCTGAATTCGTTTCGCTGAGAATCCCTTCAACCGCAAGGCGTGCAGGGTCATTTTCATTGTCGACGATGATGTGTACGACGAAGTCGCGATAGTTTTGCGTGGTCAGGGCGAGCAGGCATCGTTTTAAATAAGGATCTGGTCCGCGAAGCGGGAGAAGAATACCGACTTTGGGTGAATAGTCGCCGCGTTCGAGTTTTTGGTACCGCGAGTGGTACACCGCAAAATTCAGACCGAGTCCTGTCATGATGACCAAAAGACCCATCAGTAGTGCGCAGAGTATCAGCGATATTGTGAACATACGGAGAGAGAGTCTGGACAGAACGCCGGCTAATTGTCAGGGAATGAGTTTCATAGTGGGTATTCGACCGTGCATTGCATGCTAGCCTACAGTGCAAAGTCAACCAGACAGGGCGTTTCGCTGGCCCCTTTGAAGAAAACGTTCAGCGCATCCGTCGCTCAAACCGCCATTTCAATTAGATCTGTTCCATGCGTCCCTAAGGCCGAAACACAAAAGACTCGGTCAATTGTGGCTTCGACGCACTGCTACCGCGGTATTCGCTGTAAGCCATGAACGACACAAAGGTTCCTGACACCGTTTTACTCATGCCTGCCACCTTTTCATTGCCCCAGAAATCGATCGCATGGTAGAAGCCCATGGCGTCAACAAACTCAGCAACCTGAACGGCTGCAGCGGTTGACCTGCACAAACTCCCGGCTCACCAGGCCGTTTGTTTTCTGTCGGACACCTATTTACAGTGAATGTCCCGGCTTCGCTTGTTAGCTTCTCTTGATGGGTTTCGTGGGGCAGATCTTGGTGAAATCAAGTTTCATTTCGCGCCTCCGCCCGGCAAATACTGCCGAAAAGAAATGTTTTCAAAGGTAGTGAATGCGAAGTCACCCACCTGACTGCGCGGGCTGGGCGGGATGCTGTGGGCGCCAGCGAGGTGCATTCCGGGCATCCGGTATTTCCGTCACTGCCAGTCACGATGGTTTCGAGACTCTGACGATGTCACGATTATGTTCCGTAACACGATCGTGAATCGAGACCGTCTCATGGCTGGCCATCACATTGCATTTCTGCTTCTTGCCGCACCGATGATGCTGCTGATCGACGCAAAATCGCTCAGGGCACAGACAATGCCGCCGGTGTCACATCATCAGCATAAATCGACAACACACTCTTTCGACATTCCCAAGAGACCACCGGACAGTGGCCGCGCGTTTACCGAGCCTCCGGCGACTCCCGTACTTTCGGCTCCAACATGGTATCAGCCGAGTAGCGAAGCGGGCCAATTGCCGCAGGTCTACACGCTTGACGAATTGTTGCGACTGGCCACGCAAAACAATCCCACGCTTCGGCAGGCTCAGCGGCACATTGACGCGGAACTCGCGCGTTCGATGCAGGCCGGGTTGTATCCCAATCCGGTGCTGTCGTATGTGGGGGAACAGATCGGTCTGGAAGGGACCGCCGGTGAGTGGCAGGGCTTTGAACTCGAACAGCGACTGGTCACAGCGGGAAAACTTGACCTGAGTCGCAACAAGTACCAGCATCGAGCAAAGGTAGCTCAGCATCTTGCGGTTGCTCAGCAGTTTCGAGTCTGCAATGACGTTCGCATTCACTTTGTGAAGACGCTGGCCGCGATGCAGATTCTGAATCTGAAACGCGAACTGCTGAAGACGTCCGAAGATCATCTGCTGACGGTTCGCGAAATGTATAACCTCGGCCAGGCCAACAAAGCCGATGCTCACCGCGCCATCGCCTTGCTGCAGGCTCATCGGCTGCATGTTCTGAAAGCGGAAAACAATCTGCGGCGACAGCGCATTGAACTCACGGCAATCGTGGGTCTGGATTGTACGGATCCCATCGTCGAAGGCACGCTGTCGTCGGATCGAACCTTGATCGATTTTGACGAAGCCTACCAACGAATTCTGGAATGCAGCCCACAGCTTCTGGCCGCGTATGCGAAACTGAACGAAGACAGTGTCACGGTTCGCCGTGAGAGCGTGGAATGGATTCCGGATATCGTGATTTCTGGCGGTTCCGGTTATAACAGCGTCGATCGCCAGACAACCGCGGCCGCCCGCGTATCGATCGAAGTCCCACTGTTCGATAGAAACCAGGGCACGATTCGACAGGCACAACTGGACTACTCTCGCCAGCGCGACGAAGTCCGACGCACGCAACTGGATCTGCGGCGACGACTGGCGACGGAATACGATTTGTACCTGACCGCGCACCAACACGCGTACGAACATGAGGCCGTAATCGTGCCGGCAAAGCGTGAGGCGTATCGGCTGACGCTGGAGAGCTACAAAGCCAATCGAGCCGAATGGGAAGCCGTCCTGAAAGATCACGAAGATTACACGAACGCTCGGATAATGCTGACGGAACAGCAGCGAGTCAGCGAAATCTTAATTAACGGCCATCTGTTGCACGACGGTCTGCAAACACCCGACGGTCCACTTCCCGGCGGTCACATCGACAGCGTTCCCAAGCCGCGGTAGCTCATCGTCGTTCCGAGTGTCAGACGAGGAAATGTCGCCGTCCGTCGTCGACAAACGGCGACCATGTGAAGACCGTTTTCTATCAGTGAGTACGACATGTCCAACACAACCGATCCTTCCGACCGACGCAGTTTCCTGAAGCACGGCACGCTCGCGGCCATGGCCCTGTCGGCCGGAACTGCTGCGGCTCAGCAGACCGAAGACCATTCGGAGCACGATGATCATAAAGGCCACGCCGCCGTGGCGCGGCAGCCAAAGACGCCGGTCGAACACAAGCATAATCATGTCGCCGCCGAATACGATGGATTTTCCCGCTACGTTCCGTCGCGCGGCAATGATCCGGACAGTGACTTCTATCTCGGCAAGCAGGTACCGGGGTTTCGAAAACAGGAAGCAGGTCCAGCTCCGTTCGAAGCTCCTGATCTAACTAAGCTCCCATGGAAAATGAAAAATGGCGCCAAAGAGTTTCATCTTGTCCCACAGCAGATCGAACGCGAATTTCTGCCGGGGCAAAAGATGATCGTCTGGGGATACAACGGCAGCACGCCCGGTCCCACAATTGAAGTCACTCAGGGCGATCGCGTGCGGATCGTCGTTCACAATGAACTGCCGGAAGAAACAACCGTGCACTGGCATGGTTTTGAACTTCCTGTCCAGTACGACGGGTCGCACACGCTGACTCAGAACCCGATCAAACCGGGAGGAACGTTCGCCTACGAATTCGACGTGCATGAAGCAGGCACGTTCTGGTATCACTCGCACGTGGCGATGCAGGAAACGATGGGCATGGTCGGTTGGTTCATCGTGCATCCTCGGCAGGCATTCAACCCGCCGGTCGATCGCGACTTTGGGCTGCTGTTTCAGCAGTTTACGATTCTGCCCAATCAGACGGTCAGCGATTCATGGTCAATGAACTGGAACTGGCACACGATCAATGGTCGCAGTGGCCCATTTTCCACGCCGCTGGTTGTAAAGCATGGAGAACGCGTACGGGTACGCATCATGAACTTCGCTCCCGTGCAGCATCATCCGATTCATCTGCACGGCCACACATTCTGGGTGACCGGCCACGAAGGAACGCGAGCACCAAAGTCCGCATGGATTCCACGTAACACAGAACTCATTGCAGTCGCGCAGGCAAGTGAATTTGAATTCATTGCCAACAACCCGGGTGACTGGATGTTTCATTGCCATATGACTCATCACATGATGAATCACATGGTGAATCACGTGGGCCCTCGCATTCGAACGAACGACAGTGTCGACCAGTACCTGACCAACCTGGACTCGCGTCCGTCAGTCCCTCTTAGTCACGACGATCCGAATTTTACGGTTCCGGGTTATCCTCAGGGTATGAAAGGCATGTCGATGAGCGACGAGTTCATGCAGACGCTTTGGTCTCGACGCGAGATGATGGGCATGCGAGCCACGGCGGCGATGTCACTGATGGGCCTGATGACCGCCATTCGCGTCCTGCCCGAGGATCTGTATCAACGCGTTATGGAATCGGACGAAAAGATTCCGAAAGGAGCGATCTTCGACGAGATCGTGAAACGTTTTGGCAATACCGATGACTACAAAGCGGCACCAATGAATATGATGCATGGCGGTCATTGATTGCTCGGTGCGGCTACTTTGGCGACTCAACAGTTGTGTCACACTTCTCACACACGCATTGAATATATTCTGCGCCCAGAAACAGCACCGTGATGGCGTAGTAGATCCACAGCAGGACGACGATGAAGGATCCAACGACGCCGTAGGCACTGGAATACTTTGCACCGACCAGAAAATAGGTCAGCACATTGCGGCCGATCTCCCAGACGATGCTGGCAACAATGCCGCCACGCAGCGCTTCCGACCACCGCACATCCGGCTTCGGAAGCCAGCGATAGATGAGCGTGAATACGGCGGCATTCAGCAGGACGGGCAGCACAAGGCTCACCGTCATCCGCAGATAGTCACTGCCAGGCAGCACCTGCTTCGAATAATCAGCGATAAAGCTCAGGACGACACCCGCCACCAACATCACCAGCATCAACACGCCCAGCCCCGTCAGCATCAGAAACGCCAGAAACCGTTGAAACAGAACTCGCTTCACGGCACTCAATGCGCCTTTGGATTTTGGCGGATCAACATTCCAGATGACGTCAAACGCGTTTTCGAACTGAATAAAGATCGCCATCGCTCCGAACAGCAGCGTGATCAGTCCAATCGGCCCGGACACTCCTGCTCCATCGCGCACCTGTTCCATGGCCGTGGCCACATGATCCTGCAAAGAGGGTGAGAACTGCGTACCAACGGTTTCCAACAATTGCGCTTCTGCATGCTGCCCGGCGTCGGTGAACTGCAGCACCAGTCCGACGCCGGAAATCAGCGTCAGCAGTAAAGGGAAGAACGACAGAGCGCCGTAATAGGCAACTCCGGCGGCCAGCAGGCTGCCGTTGTCATCGTTAAAACGCTGCCAGGTACGCGGCAAGTTGGGGAAGGGGTTCTTCATGAGGGTTTTCAGAATGAGGCCATTTGTTGCCGATGGCCTTCAACGGAACACAAATTCGCACGTCGGAGTTTCGTGTTGGGCAAACCACGTGCCGTCAATGATGCTGGAACAGCAGAACCTGTGAGAGCTAATCGTGATGTGCTGTTTGGGAGGACGAAACACCTACTGTCGCCATCCATGCGTGACGACATTGGGCGTTCGGCCACCATACGGCGTGATTCACGAACGTTGCGGTTGTGTTGCTAGAGTTGACTCGGTGTGACAAACGGACGGCAACTTGACCTGGGAATTGACCCGCACAGATTCGTCAATGGGGTTGGCACGCGGTTCGCTCATAAGAATAGGAAGACGACGGATTCGCCGTTCGTCCTTATGCTCAGAACGGAACAAAATGATGACATTTCAACAGGTGCGCGATATTCTGAACGCGATTCGCGAGTATCACCAGCGTTTTCAGACGGCACTGGAAGCCACCGCGTGCATGGCCGATTCTGATCTGTCTGGAGAGCTGTCTCAGCAACTGCAACTTTACGAGCAGCGTTGGCAGGACGCTCTGAAAGCATACGGTGCCGCAGGCCAGGAGGCCGTGCTGAACAGCTATATCCAATATGTGCCGGACAGCGCCGTCAGCGAAATGTTGAAAAGCATCCACGTCACGCCGGAAATGTCCATGGGGGATGTTCGGCAACTGGTCATCCGTTTCCATTCGGCTCTGACGGACCTGTATGGCACGCTTCGCGATGAGGTCGACGCCCCGCACGTGAAGGAATTTTTCACGAGCCTGCACGATATGGAACAGTCGCTGACCGCCGAACAGGCCTGGGCAGGACGATCAACTTAAAGCCCGGAGCCCAGCCTCGTACCCGATCGTGGTCGATAACATTTACCACGGCTTGATTTTCCACCCCACAACGATGCCCAGCCCCAGGCACCAGAGCGCTGCTACGTCGGGTTTTTGGCGAGCATACTCGCGGACGTAGTTGACGATGTCCTGAGTTGGTTTCATGGGACAATTCCGTTCCGAAGAAGGTCGGCTTTGTGATGATGAATTTGGATGAGCTGTTGACTGAGTTGTCGTTGTAGACATGATGGGTTCCTTTAAGATTAAGAGGTTTTGAAGTAGCGGTTTCAGTTTCACGCTACTTGTTGTTTCGTGTATTCGCCGCGGTCTCGGCCAACGACCTTTACGTCGCCGACTTAAGTCTGCGTTTCAGCCAGTCGGTGTTGCGTCTGAGTTCTGTGGTTGAACGTGACATCACGCTCGCTTTTTTCTGAATTATTCTCCAGCCCACTAGCAACAGCAGCACAGCCGGGCCAACTCCACCGACAAACGCGACCGCGATAGTCGCCGCCCATGCGGGCCAGTCAACGTACGCCGCCAGCATCCAGCCAAGTCCGAGCAACAGCACCGGAACTGTCGAGAATGCCAGAACAAGTCCCAAGGCCAGCATCAGCAGCGCTGGGCCGGAACCCGTGCGAAGCTGATGCAGGTCGTGCACGAACAGCTTTCCCTGCAGCTCAATCAACGCCATCATGTCGTGCAGCAGCGATCCCACTCCAGGCCGACCATTGGCGGTGTCTGTTTTGCCGTTGGTATTAGTTTTTCGTTGTTCTTGAGCAATCATGTTCGTTTCACCCACCATCCCAAAGCCAGACCCACAGTCAGGCCCACCGTGATCATGGCAATCGGATGTTCCCGAGCGAAGCGTTCGATCTGAGATAGCTTTAATGTTTCCGCCCACGAAGATTTTCCATCCGTCTGGTCAGGCCGAAGCGTTGCTGCGGGGGCTGATGTCACGAACGGTTGCACACGGTTAATCATCGCGTTCTTTCCTGTTTAAATTTCGAACTGTCCGTCTGGTGACTCGGCTGCGACGACATCAGTTCCGTGATTTTCTGCGTCCCGATTCCAATCGCGGCACGCAGCACGGTCCTGGAAATCGGACCGAATAGAGTAGAACTTAACCCCGCCTTTGCGGCGGCCTTCGGTTGACTCTCCACCACAATCCGGTGCTGCTTCGCCAGTTTCGCAATCGCGGCGGGGTCGACGGTTTCCATGTTTAGCTTCCGCGGAACGACCATAAAGCCAGCGGCCGCGGCAATGCCGATGCTAATCCACGGGGCATGCTTCACGTACTGTCGCCAGTCGGTCAGTTCTTTGGCCTGAGCCGTCACGCCCTTGATGTCGGCGCTAAGTTCTCGACGAACCATCGCCATTTCGCGACGTAACTGGTCGGCAGTTTCATCACCGGTTGTTGTGCTGGTGGACATAGTATGCTGAGGTCGACAGTGAAGGCTATTGCGAGGAAGTTGGAACATGCGCACTGATTGTCACCACGCATGCTTGACGCGTGAACGGTCCGTCCGCTTGCAAACAGACGGCGACATTCCTTCTGCATCTACGCCTTGTTTCGCAGAATCAATCCCAGCACCGCACCAGCGATCAGACCCGCTCCGAAACACACAGCGACCGATTCCGTCGGGTGACGTCGAACCGCGCTGGTGGCACTTTCCACGCCGCTGGCCAGTGCTTGCTGAGCGTGTTCGTACTGATCGGAAGTCGCATCGCTGACGCTTGAAGCATAAGAACGCACGGCTTCCGCCGCGCCGCTCAATCGCGATGCTCCGTTTTCCAATGCGGAATCGAAAAACGATTCGATGTTGGCTTTGGTTTCGCCGGTCTTTTCCTGAATCTTGCCAACCAGGCGATCGACGCTGCCTTTGGCTTTCGTCAGGTCGTCTTCGGTAAGCTGTCCCCATTTTTCCACAAGGCATCCCTTAAGTTGGTTCCAGTTGCCGTGCAGTTCCTGCTGAGTAATCATTGTCGTTTCTCCTGTTTACATTGAAATGAAATAGATCGTCACTGAATGCGGTTGCTTCGTCCGCCGTTAACTTGAATTGCATTTGTTATGCCAGGCCCACCTTAAACTTTATGCATATGTATTTGAGCTTGTCGTTCCAGTGGCTTCGCAGAAAGCTGAAAACATGTCAGCAGACGGCTGCGCCGGGCCATCTGAACGCTGATCGTCCGGGCTGGTGCGTGAAAGCGCAATCCACTGGCGCGTCTCAAAAAGTCCGTGACGATGAGGGCTACTCACCTGCCTGCAGTTGCAGCTTGCCGTCGCTGCTGACAACTCTAAGTGTCGTGCCTTCTGACGGTTCTCGCTCAGCAATTACGTGCTCGCCCTGCAGCAGCTTCACGGTCGGAGGTCGGCACACCTGATGCGTGCGGGAATAACGCGGCGGCAGCAGGAATGAGCGTTCGCCAACTTGGTAAGTGATGTCGTTCGGTGTCTGGTTCTTTAGCGAAAACGACTGCGACGCGGACTTCGGCCGTCCAAACAACTGCACAGCGTAATAGACTCCCGTCGATTCGCTTTGACTGAGTGCCACAGCGGTTTCCGTGACATACGGTTTCAGCATATTGCGGCGATGTCCGGGCGAATTCTTCCAACCCGTAAACGCCTGGTCGGCCAGCGGCTGAGTCGCAATGCCACGCGTATGAAAGTGGTAAGCAATGTTCTCAGCCACAATACAATAGGTGTATTCATGAGCCGTCACTCGTTGACCTGGCCCACGTCCATCGGCGGTATGACCGTAACGATTGGTTTCAGCCATGTAGTCTGCGAAATCCTGAGCTGTCTGCTGCAGTTGTTCGTCGGTCGAAACGGGCTCCTGTCCTTCCGATTCTCGAAAGTCATTTGTCTGTTTCACGATACTCTGAGCAACCTTTTTCAGGTCCGGATCATTCTCAGGACGAAACGGCCCCATGTCCTCAGCAGAAACGACTTCCACATCATGTTCTTCGCTGGACTGAGCAGCGGCGTGCAGCGGAAAGCTCGCGATCAACAGTAGCATGCAGCAAAAAGAAGACACTTGCTTGATCGACCAACCGTGAGTGGCAGCGTTCGCCATGGTTCGTTCTCCTGATTCATTTCGGACGTTGGTCTGTGGCGGCCATAACGAATAAATCTTCCGCCGAAAGAGTTTCGGCGGAAGCTTTTAAAATCCGTTCAACCGTGAGTGGTCAACTCAGCTTTTAGTTGATCGCGTCTTGAATCTGCGTCAGCTTCTGCTGGTGTTTTGTCAGCGCCTTTTCAGCTTCGGCGACGTCCTTTTCCTGAGCCGTCACTGCTTCCTGAGCGTCGTTGACGTCTTCCTGAAGATCTTTGCGATTGTCATCTGTTGCAGTCTTAAGCTTGGCCTGAGCTACTGTCACAGCAGTTTTCGTTTCCTGCAATTTCTTCTCTTCAGCGGCGAGGTCTGTTCGAGCGTCTTTAACGCCGGCCGTTGCGTCTTTGATGGCTTCACGTTTCGTTTCTTCGAGTTCCTTCTTTGAAGCCGCTACGTTTTCGTTCGCTTGCTTCTTTGCTGCAGCGATCTCTTCGTCGCGGTCCTTCTTCGCGTCTGTCAACTTCTGATTGCCTTCCCGTTTGGTTTCAGCAAGATCTTCCCGTTCGTCCTGACGGTTAGCCAGGCGGTTCTTGGCGTCTTCACTGACATCATTTTTCGCATCCTGCACGTCATCCATAACGACTTTGCGAGTTTCATGATATTCCTCGTTCGCATCCTGGTCAGCATCAGCGACCATCTGATCGGCATCCTGCTGAGTTTCCTGAACGTCCGTGCGAGCTTCTTGAACGTCGTCAACACCTGTGTTGCATCCGAGCGTCAAAGTTGTGGCCAGTGCGGCCAGTGGCATCCAATAGTGTCTCATCGTTTTATCCAGTTCGTGATTTTGTTTTGAGAGTGTCGCCGAAGTTTTGTCGGCAGTATTCATGCGTTGACGACGCATCGCGACAACAGGTCGCATTAAGTGAAAGCCCCCGAACGAACAACGCTCGGGGTTTGAGTTTTGGTAGCAGAAGGCATCGTCCATCGCGAAGATCGCCGAATAAGGCCCGTTTCCGTCGCGGATCAAACTCGCGCACGGCGACCGGTGAACAGCGAAATCACGGCCAGCACCAGGAAGACGAAAAAGAAGATCTTGGCCGCTCCATAAGCCATGCCGCCGACAAGACCGAAACCCAGTGCTCCGGCAATCAAGGCAATAATCAGAAAGGTCAGTGCGTAGCTCAACATAATGGTTCTCCCGGGCGTCGTGATGGTGATTGCCAGAGACCAAAGTTGACTCGGGCATTTGTGTTCGACGAAAACATCTAATGCACGTAACGTGCCGTGACGTGCCAATTGGCAATAATCGCTTCTGCCCGCGAGTACGCGGATTCTGGGGGGGACAGCTTGCAGTGTCGCTCCGCGATGTCAGCGGCAGTTGGTTGGTTTCTTTGCTATCCGCCTGAAGACGTGAATAACTTCGACTCGGTTCCAGACAAGTGGGGGCCTCTGCGGTTGCAGACAAACAAGAACGCCCACTGTCCGCACACATTGTGTCGTGCTGTGACAGTAACGGGTGTTGAGAACCTGGCCGGTTGCTCGACTGCGCAAAAGAAAAGCGGCACGTGTTTCCATGTGTCGCCGTCGTTCAAGTCGCATCGCAGTTCGTTGTTAGATCCGGCCCATCAGAAACAAGACCAGCACTATGACCAGCACCAAACCGAGTCCACTGCTGGGGCCGTATCCCCAGTTTCTGCTGTGATTCCAGCGTGGAAACGCTCCCAGCAGTAACAGAATAAGCACGATCAGCAGAAGCATTCCCATGGCGGTGAGTCCTTAAAGAGGTTGACTCGCGCCACAATCGCACCACATGGTCCGTCTGAGCCGAATCGAGTGGAACTCATCAATGCAAACGATGTACCGCGATTGGAAACACTGCCGTTGACGCTGTAACGGTCTACTGATACTCGCGAACGATGTCGATCACCCGTTGCGGTGACTTCAGTCCGCGAACGTCGATCTCCATGTCGTCCTGGCCGGAGCTGGAAATTGCCAGGTGTCCGACGCCAACCAGGCGATCGAAGAAACTCTGATTCACCTGCATGTTGCGAACGTCATCGTGCTGCACTTCGCTGGTTTGTTTGGAAAAGATGCCCTGAGTGTAGAGCGTTCGTTTCGACGTGACAGTGACACTGCGAAACCGAGTCTGAAGCCACCAATAGGCAATGGTCAAAGCTCCGGCAGCGGCGAGAGCCAATCCGGAATACATCAGAATCAACTCGTCGCGACCCATTACCGCGCCGACAATACCGCCAATGACAACCAGCACACAACCCAGAAACGAGAACGGATGATTGCCGAATATCGCCGGGTGCGCGGTGAAGAGTTCCTGCTCAGTCTGAGACACTGTGGTATCCTGATGATTCGCCCGCGCCTCGACGACCTTTGGATCGTCGTCGCGAAGCAGGTGACCGGCCGGGGCATCAATCTTGAAGACCTGACCACAATCGTCATTCACACACGTGACGAGTTCGCCAATCGCAGCCGGATCGACTGTATTGGCCGCTCCGCAGTGAGGGCATTCATAGGCCAAAGTTCGACTTGCATCGCTGGCGTGTGCTTCGGAAACAGTCATCGGTAAATCCCCTGCAGTTTCTGTGAACGGGGCCACCCGGGCGGCCTCATGGAGTTTCACTTCAAAATTGATGCGAATGTCATTCCGTCTGAGTGGGATTTGTTGGACGATGGCTGGTTGCGGCATAGGTGAAGGTGTTTCGCCGACAAGATCGGTCGGCTGGCGATCACTGCGGTCGTTCGGGGGCCAGTGATGGCGGCTGACAATTCTGCAGGTATGAATCGCCGACAATTGGTGATTTGCCGCTAAGCTCTGAGGCTCGTTGCAATTATTCGGCACGACTTATGCATTCTCTTCCCCGGAGCCCCCGCGATTTGACTTGAACGCGGTCGCTGAGTCCTATAGCCAAACACATGCAGACTGCACCGTCTGAATTCTGAAGACTCAGCGTGGTCGTCTTGCCAGCTCAACCCGGGGCTGGCCAAAAGTGAAATCCGCAAATGCACAACACACTCAGCAACGACACGCCGGTTCCAACTGATGAGAGCCAACCCGTGGCCGTCCATTCGTGGTCGATGCTGGTTTGCGCCGTGATGCTTGTGCTGTACGCCATGTACTTCGCCGGTGCGTTGATTGTCCCAATTCTGACGTCACTGTTCGGCTACCTGACACTGCGACCACTGGTCAGACGCCTGAGAAACATTGCAATTCCGGCCAGCGTTGGGGCGGCAATCATTATGCTGGGGCTGACGGGCATGGTGGCCATCGGCACGCTATTCGTGTTCGAGCCTGCAAAACAGATGATCGAACGCGCGCCGCAGCATATGGTGGTTGTGAAGCAGAGGCTCTCATTCATTTTGGACAAGGTCGCAGCGTTCAACGAAGCCACCGATCATATGGCAGATTCACGCAACGATTCGTCAAAGAATCCCAGGGATGAGCCTGTGTCGGTGGAAGTCAAACAACCGGCACTCACCTCAAACCTGTCCATTCTTAGCGGCACCGGAAACGCAATGTCGTTCTTTATGTTCACCGGAGTGCTGCTCTACTTTCTTCTGGCATCCGGAGATGACCTACTGGGGAATATCATGCCAGCGCTACCGAATCTGCGGTCGCGGATCCAGTTGCTGGGAGTAATCGAAAATGTTCAGGATGGTCTGGGCCGCTATCTGGCTCAGGTGACTGCAATCAATTTTTGCCTGGGAGTAGCGGTGTCGATCGCAACATGGTTGCTGGGTATGCCCTCTCCGCTGGTCTGGGGCGTCATGGCGATGACGTTGAACTTTATTCCAATTGTCGGTGCGTGTGTTGGAGTGCTTGTCATCTTCTTTGTGACACTGGTCAACTTCGAAGCCGCCTACTTTGCCTTTGTTGTTGCCGGAGTGTATGCAGCACTCACCGCGCTCGAAGGCCAATTAATCACCCCGTCCATTCTGGGTCGGTCGATGGAAATGAGCCCCATTCTGGTCTTCCTGTCCATCGCCATCTGGGGATGGATGTGGGGGCTGATCGGCGTCTTTCTGTCCGTTCCAATTTTAATCGCGGCGCGTTTGGCGTCCGAGCAATATGAGTCACTGGCAACGATGGCAACGATGGCAACGGTGCTCGGAGGAAGGAGTGAAGCGACTGCCAAAGGCGTCCCTCAGCAGATCTTCGACGAGGACGGCGCTGAGATTATTGCTGCGGCGTGAAGTGAGATGCGGCGTGCGTCCCGCTGCCGGAATTTGAGAACGATGATCTGACTTGTCAGCTTAACCTGACACCTTCACGCCGTCACTGGCTCTATTGTTTAGGATCAATGGACGCAGAGATTCGCCAAAGAGAACATTGATAATGCTGTTATGGCACGAGTTGTTGAACGTGACCGAACTTATGTGATGGATCGTGACGATGGGAAGTTCGAACTGTTCAAGCGTATCGTGGATGCCGGCAGCGGCTAAGTGTGTTGCGTTCGTGACAACAGTGTTTGCGACGTTTACAAAGAACGCCTCCTCAGGGCATTTCGTTGCGCCGCAAGCCGAGGTTCACGCTGCGCCGAATCTTCCGCCAACGCTCCGAGTCGTCGTGAAATACCATCGCCTCGGTTGATTCAAATGGACTGCCACCACGGAATCAAACTATCAGCGTCTGCCGTGCCGAACAGCATTGACAATGTTCCATTTTGCTTCCACCTTTTGCTTCCAAACAGCAACGCGGAACTGCGGGGCTCACCAATGCATGGGGTGCCCCTTGGTCGTCGGTGACATTGCGTTACAATGCTTCGACAAACTGGATTCTTTGAATCGTCAGAATCCGGATCCGGCCCCACCGCATGGTTTGGCTGATAAAACTCAACACAAGCAGAAAGCCCCACATGAATCGCAAAGAGTTCCTCAAGTTTTCTGCGGGTATTGTCGGCGGGCTAAGCATTCCCGGTATGTTTAGAGGCTATGCTCATGGTGCGGGAATCGAGTCCGGCAAAGCGACTGCTGTTGACGAGTCCTATCTTCTGAAGGGGCTGAACGCAATGGCCCGAGCCCATCTGATGAGTTCGATGGCCGGGCATCTTGGAGCTTCCCTGGTGGCCGGTTACTTCATCGGGAAGCAGCGTCCGGATCTCGACCCTGAAGTTTATAAGGGCGTCGAAAGCGACCTGGATCGAGTCATGGCCGGAGAGTCTGTGTTCGGGGCCAGAATGAAGAAGAATTCGAAGATAATGGATTCGGAACTGTTTGAAGACTTCCCAAAGCAGAAACCGAACGAAAGTTTGATCGACGGTATCGCCGAGGCGCTGGAAAAGAACATCAAGACGCCGCGCGAGTCCGGGCACAACGTGATTTTCGCCTCCATCGCCATTCACGCCCTCAAAGAAAACCCGGACTTCGCGACTCCATCGATCATCGAAGGAATCCGCAAGCTCATTCGCCTGTTCGACAACGCTCACCCCGGAAGCGGGTACTACGGAAAGGCAAAGGGACGAATCAAAGGCGACAAGATCGACCTTCCTGAAGAGGACAATGGTGTCCCCGTCTACACAGATGTGAAGGGGATGGTCGACGCCGTGCTGGATGAGATCATCAACCAGGATCCGAAAATCCACCGTCAGGGTTACGGTGGTCTGATACACGTCAACAACCATGCCGCCGCGATCACCGATCTGGCGCAGTCTGGCTATTCCGAACTTATCCCTGCCGCGATCGCGTCGCACCACCGGCACCTGCGACTGTGGCGACACCTGCCAAACGTAGCCGATGAATTCGGCCCGGAGTCGTTCTCAGAGTTCAGCCCGTACACCTCAGCCTATTGGGCATCTGGCAAGGTCCCTTATGATCGCGCGCTGGTCACGCACCGCGTGAAGACCATGTTCGGTTTGGATGAACTGACGACAGCCGTCGATGACGATCAAAAAGAAAAGCAGGCTTACGACAAGCTGCGCTACATGATGTAGTTGGCGGAATTCAGTGTGTTTCGTGAGCGTTGACGTTTGTCCGCAGTGATCGAAATACGCAAAGGTCGTTCTTAAAAGCATGGCGCTCTGTCGAGAGTTGAACGTCCAATACAGCAGCTTGGGGCTCTGAGCGTTTTTGTTTTGCCGTTGTCAAGACAATAGTTCGCAAAGCCCGTTGTAAACGTTGGCGAGAACAACTCATCTATCCGCCAGAGATGAGCCACCTGTCATCACCGCTTCAATCTTCTGAACCATTTTTTTCAAAACCGCAATGTGGTCGCGCTGCCGGTATGCGCTCATGTTAAATTATTGATTCCCGCATAGCAGCTTTTGCTTCATGTTCTCGAAAGTAGCTGATTTTTTTGGGAATATTGTTAACGATTCCCGTTCGCGTTCGGCATACGCTCATCTCACGGTTGTTTTGCCTCGGTTGTGTGTATGAACGAGAATCAGAGACGAGAAGAATTCACTCATCGATGGTTGGAGGCTGAGCCTTCCATATCGGCTTACGTGTTTGCGTCCATCACTGGATTTCACGATGCCGAAGACGTCGTGCAGCGGATCGCTCAGGAGCTGGCTCGTCGGTTTGACGAGTTCGACTCGGGTCGGCCGTTCGTTGGCTGGGCACTGTGGATCGCCAAATCGAGGGTGATTGACTACTACCGGGCTCAGGGGCGTTCACGGGTTGTTTTCTCCGATGAATTGCTTGGCCAACTCGCTGATACGATCGTGAACCAATCTGACGGTCGCAGCCAACGACGCGAGGCACTCGAAGCCTGTTTGGAGGAGCTACCGCCAAGGTCTCGACGGCTGCTTGATTTGCAATACGTCGAAGAACGATCCGCTGCCGAGATTGCGCAGGAAACCGGATCCACCAGCGGATCGGTTCGAGTCCTCCTGTCGCGAGTCCGAACGGCCCTTGCCAGTTGCATCGAGAGACGTCTTGCCTTGGAGAACCCCTGATGTCGATAGACGATGATTTTATCGATCGCGTTCTTGAAGGTGATGTGTCCGAGCAAGAGTCTGCAGAGTTTCAGCAGTGGCTAGAGGTTCCCGCCAATCTGGAACGTTTCGCCCTGCGGGCGGAGCTGCATTCGGACTTGCATCGTTCTCTGTGTCGCAGACGCATTCAGAATAATGCGCTGGAAGTCAGCGTCGATGGCTCCGTCACTTACTCGGCTTCGACGCCA
The DNA here is from genome assembly GCA_937899075.1 of uncultured Planctomyces sp. Lineage (GTDB taxonomy): Bacteria > Planctomycetota > Planctomycetia > Planctomycetales > Planctomycetaceae > JABMPE01. The sequence continues at coordinate 16,439 of CALDJX010000031.1, forward strand.
GGGGATCTTCTATCGTCGGCTTCTCGCTCGCGAGAGATGTTGGTCCTAGCGGTGACAGGACTCGTGACGGCGGCCTGCATTCTCGTCGCAGTCAAGTGGCCAACAGGCAACAGCGATTCCGGTATCGCTGTAACTCACGCGGCTACTGTCGTCAGCAACGTGAATGGGCTAGTTGTGAAGGACGAACAGCGGTGGGACGACGCGCAACTGCCCACGGGAAGTTATGAGTTGCAGACGGGGTTGCTGCACCTGCAGTTTGGTGGCGGAGTGATGGTTTACGTTGAGGCTCCTGCCCGCTTCGACGCGGTAAGTGATTCACGTGTGGTGCTGCACAGCGGGCGACTGTCCGCCAGAGTCCCTCCTGAAGGAATCGGGTTCACCGTGGACACTCCCGAAGCGGAAGTTGTTGATTTTGGCACAGAGTTCTCCGTCGATGTCGAAGGCGGCGCGAGTGAAGTTCATGTGTTTGACGGACTGGTGCGAGTGAATCCCGGAGCATCGAGTCAGCGAGACGAATCAAGGTCCGTTGATGTGGAAGCGTCGCATGCCGTGCGCATTACTGACGGAACGGCTGATCCCGAAGACATTTCCATCGCGACCGACCGTTTCATTCGCGATTTTGAAGAGCACGCTCGGAAATACGCGCCCGCTGTCAGGAAGATGTCGCCACTCGCTTTTTATCGAATGCCGATCCGTGACAGAGGTTTGGTTTCCGAGCCCCCTGAGTACTCCGGCGTCGTGTTAACCGGAGAAGGCAAACGTCCGCCACATGCACGCGGCGTGTTCGTCGGCGGTTCGCTACGAGTTGGAGCAGATTCGATCGGTCGTGGAGGGCGCGTGGACGATTCCCCCGCACTGAATGCCGGTCGATTCTCATTGACTCTGTTTGTGTATCGCGAATCGGATGTGGGTGGCGCCACGG
>CALDJX010000032.1 GCA_937899075.1 uncultured Planctomyces sp.
CATTCTCGTCTTCAATACGAAACGCAATCACCCCACCAATAAACTGAAAGTCCTCAGTCTCACCAACAATCAGAACAGCCTCATCATTGAGGTCATTCGCAGCTGACGTGGCGTCTTCTTCACTGACTGATTCGGTGACATAAAGAATGTGGCAGGGCTGATATTCTTTCATCGATTTGAAACGCCGAATGACAATTCGCCGATTGTCGATCTCCTTTCGCCTTGCGATCGCATCGAGAATGTGACCGAACGGCTTGTCACCAAGTACGCCTATGACAAATGCATTGTTCGTACGTTCGAACGTCGCCTCTGGCCACTTCGTCAATAATCCAAAGCTGTAAAGATAAACGTACTTAACCTTGCATTCACTTTCGGCAACAACCACTTGCGGGTTCGTCGTCTGAGCCACCGCCTTGTTCGGAATCAGTAGCTGACAGGCTCCGATTGCAATCATCACCAAAACCAACACCGACCGCCGCCCCGATAACAGGCGAGTTAGTGCTCGTCCTGCTTCAGGCAGCTTTTGTATTGGTTCTGGAATCTGCACAGCCATGCCACTCGTGGTTTCTATGAAGTTTTAAATGTGATGGGTTGGGCCAGTTGACATCACAACCTTGACACAACGCAACGAGAGGATAGGACAAGTCTGGACCACGTCTGACTGCGGTTTACCGCCATCGTGCGAATCGAAGATTGATACCGGCAAACACCTCGCGACGACCGAGAGTCGCCCCCATAACGATGTCCGCGCCGTCGAAGAATTCGCGGCAACTGCGGTTGATGATTGCGGATTAAGTCGATCGTGCAGGTCGTTCGACTAAACGCGGACCGCTCTGCAAATTTGGCAACGCCCGCCACGACGCGGCTCGCCATGCAGAATGCCCGCACCGATCGAAACGCTGGTCGTAAGCCGAGCAGCCCGACGATGGGCAAACTCTTGAGACACATCATGGCATGCTTGCCCCAACTCAAAATCGAAGACTGACACCCGCAAAGACCTCCCGGCGGACAAGCGTCGCCTCGGTCACCAGGTACTCATCCGTATAAAACTCTGCATGTTTGCCCTCGAAAAGGTTGCGACCGACGACAAACACTTCCATGTGATCGATCGGCTCCCAACTCAAACGCAGGTCCATCGTGGTGTATTTATTGATCGATGAATTAGGAACGTCATCGACGTAACGAAGAATGGCGTCAAATTCGACATCCTCAGTCACGTCCCACGACGACTGCAGATACAGACGGTTATGTGGATCCGTTGATTCCACTCCCACCAGTCTTAGAAAGCTGTACGAAGCGCGGGTTTGCCACCATGGTGTCACCTGCCAGGACGAGCTCAATTCAAAACCATATGTCTGAGCTTCGTTCGAGTTATCAAGCTCGACGGGAAGAATCAGTCCCTCGGGCAATTCGAAGGTCGGCGTCTTTTCGGTCGCACTGATCAGGTCGTTGTAGGAGTTGAAGAAAGCGGTCATGTCGACTGCAAACTCTTCCGTCACCTGTTCTCGATAGCCAATTTCGTACGCCACCAGGTCCTCGGACTCAGTGCCTCGGCTACCCTTCAATACAGGATAGATCCCTGGCGGAACAACCGGAGGCAGCGTCACGCGACCGCCGTCGTCAGTTCGGGATGGCGTTCTGACCGCTCTAGAAACCGCTGCCCAGATGGAACGCGTTTCGCTCGGTGTCCACAGCAGCCTGATCGATGGCTGAAACTCGAAACCGGTAAAATCGTTGTGCTCAAATTTCGAGCCAGCAGTAAACGTCAGCGTGTCGTCAATCAGAGTGACTTCATCCTGAATGAAGCCACTGAGGAGATCAAAATCACGTTCGGCCGGCGTGAAGTTTACAAAGAACGGAGTGTTCTGAAGCTCGTCCTGACTGTATCGATACCCGACTCCCCAGATTAATGAATGGTCCAGCCAGGGGCTGGATCGATACTGAAAATCGAAGTCTATGGTATCCCGATCGTCCGACAGCCCAATCTGAGTGTACTCACGATAAGTATGGTCATAGTAAGCCTGCAGTGACCAACTGGTGTCGTCATCGATCGTCTGTGCCAGGCGAGCCAGCACGTTACCGCCCCTGGTCATTTCATCATGGCTTAACGACAGTGTTCCCGCCGGCAATGCAACAGGAACCGTGCCTCGAACGCCAGACGCCCCGTCGTAGACATCACCCTGCAAAGTAAACGACATGCCTTCGTCAAATTCCCAATCCATGCGAATTCCACCGCGTTGCATCCGCGAGTCGTCAGCCGGTTGAAATCCTTGACCGCCTCCGGCGTCGCGTTCAAACCACTTCCCATAAACGCGATACCAGCCGTTGTCGCCGATTTCACCACCGCCGCGAGCGGACGAGAAACCACGATCGGTTCCGCCACCGGCCTCGACGAACACACCTTGAGTGTCTTTTGCTTTCTTTGTGATGACGTTAATCACTCCGTTGACCGCGTTCGCCCCCCAGACGGTAGCTCCGGGACCGCGAATAACTTCGATTCGCTCGACGTCTTCAAGCAGCACGTCCTGAACATCCCAGTAGACACCGGCAAACAAAGGCGTGTAAACACTGCGACCATCGATCTGCACCAGCAGCTTATTAGAAAACCGATCGGCGAAGCCTCGAATGCTGATGGCCCATTTGTTTGAGTCGATGCGGTGAACCTGAACGCCGGGAGCCATTCTCAAAACTTCTGGCACACTGCGAGCACCGGAGCGACGAATCATTTCGTTCGTAATCACAAAGACTGCCGCCGGAGACTTTCCGACAGTGCTCTTCTGCCGGGAAACCGTCGACACAACTTCCTGCAACGCCGGCGCGACCACTTTAACCTGAGACAACTGTTCGACATCGCCTTCGGCAAATGACAGAAGTTGGTCGAGCTCATCACCAGGCACATCGTCCCCCCCGGCGTCGGCGATTCCTGCGAGTGGTGCAGCCTCAACCGAAGCAGTCACTTCATTCTGGGCGAAGACTGGCACCAACCGGCAAGTTGCCAGTAGGCCGACCACGGCGGCAACGAACCAAACTTTATGAAACATCATGGCATCCTTGCCTGAATTCAAAACCGACGACCGACACCCAACACATTCACTCGCACAGTCGACGGCTGTCGAAGCCTCGCACCGACGGCGACCATGACGGCGACCCGACTCTTCCGGAAATATCGGTGAGTCCGAAACCGATCATTCAAATGTTCTCCATCCGTCGATCTCAATAATTGCGGACGAGTCGTGCCAACCCGCAAAGTTTCGCGCAACCGATCGCTTTCCAAAGTGTTTACCTGACGGGGCGTCGTAAACACCTCCCGCAGAAGTTCGGAACCTGCTGCAAACCATCCGCGGTCCGCGCAAAAAAAAATGCCCTCGCACTGAGAAACCACAGTGCAAGGGCCATCATCTTCAGAGTCGAAATACAGCGTGCCTATTTCTGCGAACTGATTCGATCCATAAACCGAAGCAGCAACGGATGAGCGGGCACCGCCATCTGCCCGTGATTGAAACCGTCCAACTCGAATAGCTCAGTGTCAGGATGCTCAACAACCTGCATCATCCGCCAGAGGTAGGCGTTCTCTTCGTACCGGCCGAGCATTTCGAGTTCCCGGCCACCCGTAATCAACAGCAACGGCGGAGCGTCCTTACGCACGTGAAACAGCGGAGCCATGTCGTCGATGACTGGCTGCTTGCCGTCGATGCCGCGCTCGGCTCTGACGGTAAAGTGCGTGATCGTGTGCCCGCTGAAAGGGATCAAACCCGCAATCTGATCGGCATCAACGTCGTGTGCAGCCAGCCAGCGTTTGTCGAGCCCGACCATGCTCGTCAGATAGCCGCCCGCTGAATGCCCGCTGACAAAAACGCGTTTTGATGAGCCGCCGTACTTCTCAATATTCTTGATCGTCCAGGCCACGGAAGCCGCAGCATCTTCGATGTAAGCAGGCGATTTGACTTTGGGATGCAGCCGATAGTTGACCGCAACGACGGCAATACCTTGTTCTTGAAGCTGTTTCGGAACGGAGCGTTTACCAGCCTTCAGACCGCCGCCGTGAAACCAGACGACTGTCGAGAAATCTTTGACATCCGTTGGGTAGTAAACATCGAGTCGGCAGCGTTCTTTCATGTAGTCAGTCAGACCTTCGCCGGTTCGATACGGCACGTCGGCGACGGTTCGATACTTGCCGGCCTCAGAAAGCGCTTCCGTCGTCGATTGAGCAACCGCCAACCGACCGATCACAGACACCAGCAACGTCAGAACCAGGCAGCTAATTCGAAAATTCACAGGCGTTACTTCCTTGAGACAAATTGCATTTTCCGAAATGGACTCGCCAATCACCATTCAATCCGTAGATCAAAACAGATCGCAGACGGCAGGCTTCGTTACCTTCCCCATCGCGTTGCGAGGAAGCTTTTCGACCACCACCAGACGGCTCGGAATCCGGTACTTCGAAAGCCGATCCTGACACCACTCGCGTAGACTTTCCAGCGAGAGTTCTCCGCCATCACTCAGTACAGCAGCCAGCGCGACAACTTCGCCCCACGTGTCATCCGGAAGTCCGACCACCGCTGCTTCGCAGATCGCCGGATGGTCCAGGCACGCGGATTCGATTTCCAGAGCCGAAAGCTTGTAGCCGCCGCTCTTGATGATGTCGACGGACTGCCGCCCCATGATGCGGTAGTAACCCGTTTCGCGCACCGCGACGTCGCCGGTTCGGAACCATCCATCGTCGAATGATTCTTCCGTGATCGCCGGCCGGTCCCAATACTCAAGAAACACTCCCGGCCCACGCACCTGAATTTCGCCCGACTCGTCTTCACCGCCGACCACGTCGTCGCCATCTGACTTCAAACGAACCTCGACGCTCGGCAACGGCTGACCAACTGCTCCAGGCCGTCGCTCGCCGTCGTAAGGATTCGACAAGCCCATTCCGATTTCGGTCATGCCGTATCGTTCGAGAAGTTTCTGCCCAGTCAGAGCAAACCACTTTTCGTGGACACTCGCCGGCAACGCGGCCGATCCCGAAACCATCAGCCGCATCTCCGAAAACGCCTCCACGATTTGATCGCGTTCGGACTCCGACATCGCGTCCAGCGTCTGTATCAACTTTAAATAAATCGTCGGCACGGCCATGAACACGGAATACGCCCGCTCGACAACTCGCGCGAGGATCACCGTCATTTCGAAACGCGAAAACATTTCGACGGTCGCGCCGATCCACAAACCGCACGACAGGATATTGATAATCCCATGAATGTGATGCAGCGGCAGAAACAGCGGGATGCAATCTGCACTTTCCCACTTCCACGCCTCGATCAACGATCCAATCTGCGCTTCGATATTCGCATGTGTCGTCACAACACCCTTCGGTTTACTGGTCGTACCGCTCGTGTAGAGGATCATCGCTCGGCGATCGCTTGTCACTACGGGCAGTGACGCTGTTTCACCGCACGACGCCGCAACTTCTTCAACAACCAGTTGCCGCAAGTTGAGCCGCTCACACAGCCCACTCACCTTCTCAGCGAAGTTCGCAGCAACGACGACGCAACTCGACTGTGAATCGGTCAACGAATACTCAAGCTCTGGTTCGGTTGCCGACAACGACAGAGGAACGGCAACACCGCCCGCTCTCCAGATTGCCCACTGAACTGCTGCGTAGTCAAAACCGGCCGGCACGAGGTACGCAATTCGAGCCTCGCTCAGATCATCCCCATCGGCCAGCAGTGCTGACGCAAGATCTGTTGAGCGGTCAAGCAACTCAGCGTACGACCATTCATCAACCCCCGACCGAATCGCCACGGCACTGCCATGAGATCTCGCCTGTGCAATCAGTTGAAGCTCTTCCACGACCTCAGCCCTCTCCGACAAACGTTGCTGCGGAATTTTATCATTGTCGAACCCTCAGACCACGGCACGTATCGCCAGAAAGAAGACGGACGGACCGAGCAGACATCCCAGCCCCGTATAAAAAGTGGCGGTCATCGCTCCGTAAGGCACGAGTTCCGGATCCGTCGCGGCCAGGCCACCAGCGACTCCGCTGGTTGTTCCCATCAGCCCGCCGAAGATGAGCGCCGACCGTGGATTATCAAGTCCGATATACGGAGCAACAAACGGCGTCATGATCATGACGAGCATCGACTTGATCAAACCCGCGGCGACGCTCAACGCGATGACTTCCGACGAAGCTCCAAGAGCGCTGCCTGTCACCGGACCGACGATGTACGTCGCCGCTCCGCCACCGATCGTGGTGAGGCTGACCGCGTCGCGGTATCCGAATGCGAAAGCGACACATGCCCCGACGATGAACGAAACGACGACTCCCGCCAGCAGGGAAACGATGCCGCTGATCCCTGTCTTGCGGAATTCATCCATCCGCACACCGAACGCTGTCGCCACAATGGCGAAGTCGCGAAGCATCGATCCGCCCATGATTCCGATTCCGGACAGAACCTCGATGTCCGCGATGCCCTTTTTCCCACCCGTCACGACACCGCCGACGTACGCCAGCAACAGCCCCATCAGAATCGCAATGGCCGAACCGTGCAGACGGCCTCGCGTCAGACGATCGGAGATCAGGTAAGAAAACCAAACCGTTGCGCCAACAACCGCGAAGGCTGTCACCAGAGAATACTTCGCCAGAACTGCCAGGACGGCTTCGAGCAGCTCTGTCATGGCTCGTCCTTCGCCGACAACGTCTTACTCTTCGTCATCTCTAAATCCGCCTTGCCAATCCGACTGATGATCGGCACCAGAGCAAAGCTGATCAGCACCACGGTTACGCCAGCAATCAGAGCAATCGGCCCGCCCTTGACCGCGGCCAGCACGTCCTGGCTGGCCGCCATCGCCACGACGATCGGGATGTACATCGAACTCCAGAACAGAATGCCCTGCCTGGTGGGCGGTTGAATTCGTCCGGAACGCTGCAACCGATCGCTGATCAGAATCAGCAGCAGCATCGCTATTCCCACGCCGCCAATGTTCTTATCCACGCCGACCAGATACCCAAGCAGTTGCCCCGCAACGACTCCCGCAATCAGGCAGCCGGACAACAGAGCCGTTCCATAAATCACCATGGGCCAACCGTTCGACGAATCACAGACGCAAGGACTGAGCCAACATTTCCCGCATGACGCGTTGGAAAACTTCTCAATTTCACTGGCTGAAAAACGATCTGACGCAAAGCCGCGAAGACGCAGAGCTTCGCAAAGAGCGTCATTCGTCCGCTTGATTCTTTGCGTTCCTTAGCGGCTTTGCGACTTTGCGTCAGACTTCGCAAGAGAAACTTACTCAGTCTGAGTCACCTACTTCCAGGTATTATCAGCGAGCGTCTTGCCGTTCGTCGTCAGAATCTGGAAGTGGTGAAATCCGGCTTTCATCCCCGAGTATCGCCAGACAACTTTCTTCTCGCGTGTGACTTCGAAAAGTTTCACGCGGTCACCGCTGGCGTGGTAACTCGTCACGACGGTATTGCCGTTTGGCAGTCGCTGAACACCGCAAGCATCGTCGAACAACTTCTCGCCGATGTCGTCGTTGGTCACGCTCCAGACGATCTTGCCTTTGCCGTCCACTTCGATGATGCGATTTCCGTTCGTGCAGCCGATCAGCGTGTTGCCATCTTTCAGACGAATCGCCGTGAATGGCCAATCACGTTTGTCGCGACCGCGATCGTCTGTCGGAAACTCCTGGACAACCTTGCCGGTGTCCGGCTCGTACTCTTTGACGGCAAAGTCCAGCAGATGCGGCGCGATGTAGTTGCCATTCGGGAGGCGTCGCAGCATCCGAGTCTGCATGTGAGCATTCCCCTTCTGGCATTGAAACGGCATCTTCTCATGAATCTTCCCGGACCGATCAATCACGATCGCCCGCGGCTCCGCTCCCAGTTCAGCCACCAGAAACCGATCATCAGACAACTGCTGTACCGTGCTGATTTCTTTCTGCTGCCCCTGGTACTCGAACACCGTTTTCTTCGTGGCACGATCGACTTCCACCACGCCGCCTTTGGGAAAATCCGGATTCGGATAAAGAGCCAGCAGCACGTTGCCGTTCGCAAGAACCCATCCATCACTGGCCGGCTTGTCATACTTCCACTGAACGTTGCCGTCCTCACCAACGATGACCGCTCGATTTGCTTTTCCGCATCCGAGGAACGAATGCTTGATTACATCTTCGGCGTTTACACAGGAAGACAGCAGCGTCGCGCAGACAGCCAGAACCAGCCCGGCAATACGACAAAACGCGGCACATTTGAACGAAGGCGGCGAAACGAAGTTTTTCATTCGAAGAGGTTTCCTTAAGACGAGGCAAACGACCGGCAGTGACCAAAGGGGCCGAAGCTCCCTGATGTATTCTCGACCGCAGTCTAGCGACTGATAGAAACGGTCTGCCACCTGCGCTGAGATCCCGCACCGCTCACTTCAGCAGTTCGAGCATTCCTTCGCCAAAGCCTGTGCCAATCTGGGCGAAGCACCACGGGCTTCCGTAATAGTGGTACGGATGGTCGTTTCCAAACTGCCGCCACTTGTCGACGTCCTTGCTCCAACCGCCGGGGCCGGTGTAGACCGCGTGCGCTTCCATGTCCCAGTACTTGTCAGTTTTCACACAGAGAACGTTGCCTTTGAATTCTGGATAGTTCGGAACAGCCGCCTGAGCCTTCTTGATGAAATCACGAGGTGAGCCTTCCGTGTCAGCCTTCATCCCGTCGTGCCCCATCTGCCCGATGACGAACTTCATCTTCGGAACGTTGAACTCTTTGCGAACGTCGCGAATGAAGTTCGCCATGTTCTTTTCGTAAGTCAGCCATTTATCCTGGTACTGATCGTTCCAGCCCTGAAACCAGACGAATCCTTCGATCTCGTACCCCTGCCCCTTGTAGCCTGGGAAACGTCCTTTCAGATCCGCAAGACAGCCGTGAACTTCCGCGACCATGTTTCGGTAGTCCTTTCCGAACTGATCTTTGTACTGCTCCGTCGTCACGATCTCGCGCGGCTTAAACGTTCTCAACCGTTTCTTCTTTTCCGCGGCCTTGTTTTCCGCAGTCACTCGTTTGTTGTATTCGTCGATCTTCGCCGGCTCGGCTTTGTTCCATGCTTCATTCTCCGCGTTCTGAGCGGCAGCCAACTCTGCATACTCCGCATCGGTCAGCATCGACGACGGAGGCAGAAAGCCTCGAGCCAACGCTCGCCCGCCCCACGACGTCTTGATGATCAGCACCTGTTCGTCGAAGTGATTTCCGACGACGTGACCAAAGTTGAACTCGGGACCAAACCCTTCTTTCGGCGCACCGTATCCAACGGTGAGGTCGCCATGCTTCCCGAGATAGTTGATCCAGACATCGTGCCGGGTGCTCCACAGATAAGTCGGAGCCTTGCGGCGATCATCGGGGTCCGTCGTCTCAGCAACCTTCTTCGTGAACGCGTCGAAATCGCCGTCTTTGATGAAGTGCGTGTAGCGGTCTCGGAACTTCTCCTGAGTGACCTGCCACGCCAGCGGCTCGGCAAAACCGCGACCTTCCATGTTCGACTGCCCGGCCAGAATGAAAACTTTGACCTTCGTCGAACTGGTCGACGCAGCAAAATCTGGATTCGCCGCAACGGCCGGCGACGCGATAACAACAGCCAATCCAAGGATCATGAGTCGCAAGAACATGTGAGGCTTCTCCATCAGAATTGTGAAACGCCGTATTGTGAATACGCCAACGAAAATGATTGCCGATGTTAGTCGCCCTGCCTCAGATTTTCGCTTTCCTGGGTTCGTGAACTTTATGTGCGACGCTCAGCAACCGGGATGATGGCCGCGAAACAGCACAAAAGTCGCAAGAACTCAATTCTCTTCTGTGTACTTTTCGCGTCTTCCTGTGGCGATCAACAGCCCACTTGACGACTCAAAGGAATTCACTCGGACTTCAGAAAGTTGATCCGATCTCATTCCCGAAAGTCCCAAAGGGTAACGACGACGATGAAGCTGTTCGCTCAAAATCGATGGGAAAATCCGACTTCCCTGTGTCGCCTCGAATCAAAGCTCGTCCTCAAATTGACGAACGCCTCGCCGGAATGGGCCGTCGGTACGCCGGTGCAACTTTTTGTGCACGGCTGGAATGCAAAGACCGATTCCTGGCAGCACGACGCTGTCGCCTTCACTCAGGGCACCGTCACGCCACGTCACATGGTCAACGGCACGTTATTCCTGCTGGCCGGCGATGGCTCCTCGAAGCCACGAAACCTGCAACCCGAAAATGCGACGCTCCCACGCGGGCGATACCTCGTACGAGCGTACGTAGATTCGGACGGCGTGCTCGCGAAAGAGCCAGCGGCCATGCTCGGCGAACAACACTTCGCTGGCCAGGCGGAAATCAAATCAGCTCGATGGCGCGAAGGATTCCGACAGGCAGAAACAGTGTCCGGATCCGCCCTCAAATAACTGACTTGAGCACAGTAGGCTGGAACAAGCTCCGCGCTGTTCCGGCAGTTCGACCGCTCTGAAATGCCGGAACTGCGCGCAGCTTGTTCCAGCCTACCACCTACCACGACTCGGCATCGGAGATTTCTTTAGGACACTGTCTTAGAAAATTCCGAGGTGGTCTCGGGCTTCGTCCGTCATGCGTTCTGGTGACCACGGCGGAGTCATCACCAGCTTGATCTCGGCTTCCTCGACGAGATGCAGGCGCTCCAGCGCCATCTTGGCCTGCTGCACAATCTGCGGTCCGGCAGGACAGGCAGGACTCGTCAGCGTCATGTCGATGTAAGCGTTCTTGCCATCGTGATTGACCGTGTAGACCAGTCCGAGATCGACGATGTTGATCATCAGCTCGGGGTCGATGACCGTGCGAAGAGCATCGATCATCTTTTCGTCGATCGATTTGTTCTCATCCTCGGCCGACACTTCGATCGCTTCCAGCGCGGCCGGCTCGCCGTCGGTTGGAATCGCTTGCGGCGTAGGCGGAGCAGCGAGCACTGTGTTGGCCGGCGTTGGGTGATTGCAGGTCGAGACTTCGCCAGACGACAGACGCAGATAGATCGAACCGTCTTCGATCTTAACGTCGTAAATCGGGATACCCTCGGTCGCTGGCATGCAGAGTGGCTTGCCGGTTTTCAAGTCAAAACTCGCACCATGACGATCGCAAGTGATCGCCCCTTCTGCGATAGGACCTTCCGTCAGCGGCTGGCCGTCGTGGCTGCAGACGTCTTCGACGGCGGCGTAGCAACCGTCGTCCTGTTGAACCAGCAGAACGGGTATGTCGTCCACGAAAACGGAAAGCCGTTTTCCGGGTTCGATTTCGTCAACTGACGCAACCTTTTCGTAGTCCGACATAATTCTCGCCATCCGCTTCCAGGGTCGTTGTTACTTGCACGTGTGCCACTGGCTCGGCCAGTGAAAATGCAATTCCGATGCCGCTTGTGATTCTGCACTGACTAAGCCAGTGGCCCACTTCAGAGACACGCTTAATATCTATTTAACGAGCGATTATTCGCCGATGCCGAGTTTCCGTTCGACTGCTTTGTCGAGCGTCTCTCGCACCAGTTCGACAGGAATCCGATCGGTCACGACCTGGAAGAACCCCTGCACGATCATATGCATCGCTTCGTATTCGGTCAGGCCGCGACACATCGCGTAGAAGACCTGCTCGACGTCCACTCGGCCAGCTGTCGCACCGTGGGTACATCGCACGTCGTCGGCTTCAATTTCCAAGCCAGGAATCGCGTCACAACGAGCCGTCGAAGACAGCAGCAGCGAATCGTTCCGCTGGTAACCGTCGGTCTTCTGAGCTTCCTTGTCGACCTTGATCATCCCTCGCCAGACACAGCGTGCATTGTCACGAAGAACGTCTTTGTAAAGCAGATCGGAACGCGTATCCGGAGCGTGGTGTGTCTGTTGTGTGTAGTAGCTGAGCAGTTGCTTGCCGGTTGCAAAGGTCACGCCGTTGACCTGACCCTCTGCTCCGCGGCCGTCGAGATGCACGTCCTGGTGAATGTGAGCCAGTTTAGCTCCCAGTCCGCCGACGGTCCATTGCAATGAACCATTGCTGTCAACTCGACCGGACTGATGAGCGAAGTGGTAGGTCTTCGAATTCCAATTCTGAAGTTGAACGTACCGCAGTCGAGCTTCTTTGCCGAGCAACAGCTCAACCGCTCCCACGTGCAGACCGGCACCGTCTTCGGTTGACGATGAGGTTTCTTCCAGCAGCGTTGCTTCCGCGTTGTCTTCGAGGATCACCAGTGTGTGACTGAAGTCAGCGGCTCCGTCAGTCGCCAGCCCAATCAAACTGTAAAGTGGCTCGTCGATGGTCACTCCGTGGGGAACAAACAGAACCGTTCCGCCAGTCCAGAACGCCGCATGCCATGCCGAAAAACGATCCGTGCCAGCCTGCACAGCTCGCGTTGCGAAGTGTGGCCGTAACGTTTCGCCATGTTCCCGCAGCAGGGTAGCCAGATCGCCAAACAGAATTCCACGTGCTTTGAGATCGTCAGAAACCGACTGTCGCACGCAGTGGCCGTCGACATGCACAACGGAGCCTGCGAATTCAGCACGGTCCTGCATCAACGTTCCGACATCGGCCGCTTCTGCTGGAGTTCTCTGCAGCTGAAACTTGCCCGGACGAAGCGCCCGCAGATCGACGCGTTTCCACTCTTCCTGATCTAGCGGCTCGGCCAGTTTTTCCTGGTAAAGTTCGAACGCGTCCCGGCGGGCCTGCGTGACCCATTCGGGCTCGTCGCGGGTCTGCAGAAACTCTTCGAAGACTTCGGGTGTAAAACCGGCAGCAAGAGACGACTCTGGTATCGATGCAGTGCTCATATCAGTAATTGCAATCTCAAGGAACCAAAGTAGCTACGCGCGCCAGAGCGTGGATTCCCGCGGTCTGCCGACCGCAGCTACTCGAATTTCAATGCGTGGTGCAGCAACAAAGTGCGAACGAAAGCGGATCAGCCGACGCTGCCTTCCATCTGCAGTTCGATCAGTTTGTTCATTTCGACGGCGTATTCCATCGGCAGCTCTTTGACGAGCGGCTCGATAAAACCTGTCACGATCATCGCCGAAGCTTCCGCTTCGGTCAGGCCACGACTCATCAGGTAGAAGAGTTGCTCTTCACCAATCTTCGAGACGCTGGCTTCGTGCTCCATCGTGACATCGTCTTCTTCAACTTCGATGTACGGATAGGTGTCGCTGCGGCTTTCAGGATCGAGGATCAACGCGTCGCAAACCACACTGGATTTGCAGTTGTGTGCTCCTTTGACGACCTTTGCCAGTCCGCGGTAACCGGCTCGACCACCACCCTTGGAGATACTCTTGGAGACGACTCGGCTCGATGTATTCGGGGCACAGTGAACCATCTTGGCTCCCGCGTCCTGATGCTGTCCTTTGTTTGCGAAAGCGATCGACAGTGTTTCGCCGCGAGCACCAGGCTCCATCAGATAGATGGCAGGATACTTCATCGTGATCTTGGAACCAAGATTTCCGTCGACCCATTCCATCAGCGAGTCGCCATAGGCCATGGCTCGCTTGGTCACGAGGTTGTAGACGTTGTTGGCCCAGTTCTGGATCGTCGTGTAGCGGAAACGACCGCCGCGTTTCACAACAATTTCGACGACTGCCGAATGCAGGCTTTCTTCCGTCCATGAAGGAGCCGTGCAACCTTCCACATAATGAGCCGATGCACCTTCGTCGATGATGATCAGAGTCCGCTCGAACTGCCCCATGTTCTCGGAGTTGATCCGAAAATAGGCCTGCAGCGGAAACTCGATATGCACTCCCGGTGGCACGTAGATAAACGATCCACCTGACCAGACGGCGGAATTCAGAGCCGCAAATTTGTTGTCTGCGGACGGGATGATCGTCCCGAAGTATTCGCGGAAGATCTCCGGATATTCTCGCAGGGCGGAGTCTGTATCAGTGAAGAGAACGCCTTGCTTCTCAAGGTCTTCCTGCAGGCTGCCGTAGACGACTTCTGAATCGTACTGAGCTTTCACGCCGGCCAGGTATTGCTTCTCGGCTTCGGGTATTCCCAGACGATCGTACGTCTTGCGGATATCTTCCGGGACATCGTCCCAGCTCTTTTCCTGTTTGTCCGACGCCTTCATGTAGTAGTAGATGTCCTGGAAGTCGATCTGATCGACATCGGCGCCCCATTTCGGCGCCGGCCGAGAGAAGAAGATCTCGAGAGCGTTCAGGCGAAAGTCGAGCATCCACTGCGGCTCGTTCTTAATTCCGGAAATCTGGCGAACGATCTCTTCGTCCAAGCCCTTGCGACTCTTGAAGACGTAGTTGTCCGTCGAATCGTGAAACCCGTACTGGTAATCACCAAGTGACGGATCAGTTTTTGAAGGTGTTTCTGTCGACATCGTTTGTATCTCCTCGAAGGAGTTTCGGTCAGAACTGGTCCGACCTGACCTTACTTGAATCTTCATCCAATTGGATCAAGTGAAAGGTGAAAGACCTACACGCTGGCGAGCGACTCTTCCTGCTCGGACGACTGTTCAGCCGCTTCTTCAGGATGACGCTCTCGAATCGTCGCATAGCCGTTAGCGTGAAGTTCGGCCGCCAGGCTGGCATCGCCAGTCTCAACAATTTTCCCAGCAAGCATTACGTGTGTGAACTGAGGTTTGTTGAACTCAAGCAGTCGTTCGTGGTGAGTAATAATCAGCACGCCCATTTCCGGACCGGAAAGACGATTCACGCCTTCGCTGACGACTTTCACCGCGTCGCTGTCGAGGCCGCTGTCTGTTTCGTCGAGGATTGCGAACTTCGGCTGCAGCATTGCCATCTGCAGGATTTCCATTCGCTTCTTCTCGCCGCCGGAGAATCCGTCGTTGAGGTATCGTCGGGCGAATTCCGTATCCATGCCGAGTTCTTCCATGCGTGCCTTGAGTTCCTTGCGGAAGTCACGCATCGGCATCAGGTTTTCACCCTCTTTGCGTTCCGGGTCACGACGATTTGAGACGGCGTGCCGCAGGAAGTCGGCAACTCGCACTCCGGGAATTGTCACCGGATACTGAAACGCCAGGAACATTCCGAGTCGTGCTCGTTCGTTAGCGTCGAGTTCCGTG
The DNA here is from genome assembly GCA_937899075.1 of uncultured Planctomyces sp. GTDB lineage: Bacteria > Planctomycetota > Planctomycetia > Planctomycetales > Planctomycetaceae > JABMPE01. The sequence continues at coordinate 15,030 of CALDJX010000032.1, forward strand.
ACGTTGACGCCGTCGATTTCGATCGTACCGCTGGTGATCTCATACTTGGGATGCCCGGCGAGAGCATAAGCCAGTGTGCTCTTGCCCGAGCCATTGGGCCCCATCAGAGCGTGAATCTCGCCTTCTTTGATCTCCAGATTGACGCCCTTCAGAATGGGCTTGCCTTCAACTGAGACTTGTAGATCAGTAATCGTAAGTGTTGCCATGCCGTGTCACTGCCTGTTTTTCTCTGGAACGGAAGTTCGAAATCCGCCTCACTAAACCTCGCCACAATCGAGAGGCTGTCGAGCGAAAATCAGCTCCGCATTCCGGTACAAGAAGTTCGGCGTCAGTCGTCCGTGACGCATCGCCGTAAGGTGGGAAAGTCTTCTGGTAATCGGTCGTCTTCAAATCGCCTCGGTCGTCTTCCTGACAGCCGAGTCGAAGTCCTGTATCTACTCTGAAATCAAATTCTGTTTTGAAACTTAAACGTCGAGTGCTGCTGGAATTTCAGGAATCGCCGCGACGCCCTGCTGAAGTGGCACAGGCACCGTCGTTGCAACGCCTTTGCCCAGCTTGCGAGCTTTGATCTTATCCTGAATCCGCATGATGCCTTCCAGGAGTGCCTCCGGTCGTGGAGGACAGCCTGGAACATAAACGTCAACTGGAACAACCAGGTCGACGCCTTTCACAACGTGATAACCATGTTTGAAGTAAGGGCCACCGCCAACGGTGCAGGCACCCATCGCGATGACGTATTTCGGATCAGGCATCTGTTCGTAGAGGCGTCGAACCCGGCTGGCCATTTTGAAAGTCACCGTACCGGCAACAATCATCAGGTCTGCCTGACGCGGGCTGGCACGAAACGCTCCGGCACCAAATCGGTCCAGGTCGTAGCGGCTGGCCCCCGTAGCCATCATCTCAATCGCACAGCACGCCAGACCGAAAGTCAACGGCCAGACACTGGACTCTTTCGCCCAATTCATGCCCTGCTCAAGAGTCGACAGAACAACGTTTTCTTCGAATCGTCCTTCAATCCACGTCATGTCTTCTCGCCTGTCTCTGAGTTTCCTTGAACATCCAGTTTGGGTCTCAGTCTTGCAAACCAGCTTCCTGCTGCCGCTCCACCGTTGTCGAAACCGATGTTCTTTCTCTTGTTACCAGAAGCCTGCCCCACCAGCAGACAGTCACGGGCGGAAACGATAACGCCCGCAACCAGCCTTTCAACCGCTATGGCAGTCTGGATTTAACTCATTCCCTGTCTTGAAAATATCTTCTCAAAATTCTCTGCTGGGCGGTGAGGACCGAACCGGCCTCGCCGTCAACTATCTGTTTCCGAGCTGGTCAGCTCCTTCACGTGAAACTCGCAGCTCGAATGACCGTCCAGGCAACACTGAGTCAGCGACACGTCCGCATTCAAAATCCGGCTGTAGACGTCCGCTTCCATTTCGCAAATGGAAGGATCGATCGACGCCAAATCCTGATACGGGCAACTGTTTTCTCTGAGAACCGGCAACTCGCCGTCCCCTATTTCAACGTCATAGCCGTTGTTCGTTAGCTCCTGCTGCAGCTGAATCATCCGGTCACGAATCGGACCGTCGGACGCCACTCGGCCGTAACGACGTACAAATTCGTCCTGAACCTGCCGTAGAACCGCACTTCTTACCGATTCATCCTCAATCTGATGGATCGACCGCCAGAGAATCAAAGCCAGATCACGGTAGTTTTCACCAAGATGCCGCAACCCCTCGTCACTGACACGAAACACGTGATGAGGACGTCCACGACCAGCTCGAACCACTTCGTGAATGACGAGCCCCTGAGCTTCCAGCCGTCCCAGACGCTGCCGTACGGCCGTCGCTGTCACGCCAGCCGCTTCGCAGATCTCCTGAATCGTCCCGCCGCACATGCGGTGAATTTGTTCAAGAAAGTTCTGATCGTTTGGATCGATCGCGAGTCGCATGCGAACATTTCCGAAAACAGAACGGGAACGGGAAACCAGGAAACATCTCAACTGAGGCCGATAGTAGATGCCGTCGACATTATTCACAACCAAAACTGATTAAATTGTGAGAAATGGGAATCGTGCCGCCTGAAACGAGTTCGTCGCTGCTTTGCATAAGGACAACAGCCGCCAGCCAACACCACAGCCACAAGGAAGTGAACCACGA
>CALDJX010000033.1 GCA_937899075.1 uncultured Planctomyces sp.
CTTCGCGTCTTCGCGTCTTCGCGTCTTCGCGTCTTCGCGTCTTCGCGTCTTCGCGTCTTCGCGACTTTGCGTCAGCCGCGTCAAGAAGAACGACCATCCCAGTAGGATCAGCTAAGAAAGCCACTCAATGCCTAGTAACAAAGTTCTCATCATCGTCGGCGACGCAACGGAAACGCTCGACACGATGTACCCGTACTACCGGCTGATCGAAGCGGGCTTCCAACCCGTCGTCGCCGCTCCGGAAAAACGCAAGTACCAGATGGTGCTCCACGAAGTGAAGCCGGGCTGGACGATCACCAAAGAATGGGAGGGCTACACGATCGATGCCGATGTCGCCTTCTCGGAAATCAATGAGGAAGAGTACGCGGGCATCTTCTTCTCAGGCGGCCGAGCCCCCGAGTACATCCGGTACGACGAAGACCTCATGCGCGTGACGAAATACTTCTTCGCACAGAACATGCCTGTCGCCAGCGTCTGCCACGGTGTCGAGATTCCCGCGGCCGCCGACTGCGTCAAAGGCCGCAGGATGGCGACCGTTCCCAAGTGCAAGTTCGATCTCGAAATCTGCGGCGGCACCTTCGTCAACGAAGCCTGCGTCATCGACGGAAACATGGTCAGCGGCCGTACCTTCCACGACAACGGCCACTACATCGGCCCCTGGATCAAAATGCTCGAAGCGGCCCGCGATGCGCGTTCGGAAAATCCGTAGGTCAGGCTCGGCCTGACGAAATCTCCGAGTCTCCGCGACTGCCGCACGAACATGGCCGACAATACTGCGGGCAGAAACTCCGTCAGGCAGAGCCTGACCTACAGTTCCTGAATTATTGGCCGCAAGACAGCACAGAAAACGCAAAAAAGAAACATCCTGTTGATCTTGCGTCTTTTGTGCCTTCTTGCGGCCACATAGGAATCTGTTTTCACCGCACTCCAACTCCGAAACATTTCCGATGCAACTACCAACGCTGCCATTTTTGACTCGGATTATTATTCCCGCGCTTCTGGCTGCATGCACGTCAGCATCGTACGCCGAGTGGCCTGACCCGGTCGCGCATGACGTCATGCCGTACCACACCAGCGGACTGACTCACGGCCCGATGCTCGGAAAGCCAATGCCGACCTCGATGCGGGTCTGGGTGCGGACTGCCGAGCCGATTCCGTTTCGGGTTGTCTTCAGTACGCAGAAGCCACTCACGCTGAACACGCCGTCCGTCTCCGGCGAGACCGCCGCCGGCAAAGACAACACCGGGTTCGTCGATCTGACCGGTCTGATACCGCACACCCGCTACTACTACGGCGTGGTCACGAAAGTCGGTCTCGTCGATACGCGAATGGAATTCGACCGACCATGGCCGTCATTCCAAACGCTGCCTGATGCGTCCAGTTTTGCCGACTCGATGAACAACAAGGCCGGACAGTTCAATCTGTCGTTCTCCATCGGCTGTTGCTCACGACAGCTTTTGCCGAACGCTCCGCTGGGAATTTACGCCAACCCGCCATCGTTTCTGAACCTCTTTAAAGACCATCGCGACGACATCGCCTTTCACATCGTGAACGGCGACTTCACGTATGAAGAGGTACTCGACGGAACCCGTGCGGGCTACGCGGCCAACTACAAGCTCTATCTGGACCGCGGCCGAAACATGTCCAACCTGTTTCGATACGTTCCTTACTTGACGATGTACGACGACCATGAGGTGAACTCAAACCTCGACGGCAGCGGCGAAGTCGGACTCGGCAACGGCGATTTTCTCAAACGCGACGACGCTCTGTCTGTGTGGCAGAACTATGCCGCATGGGCAAACGACGAAACGCCTCGCAAAGCGCCGCTGCGATTCGGAACCGGACAGGCGAAAACGAACTCAGACATCCTTTTCGATCCAGACGCCGACTTCAGCACGCTCAGGCCGGAACAGGTCAGCACCATCCATGTCGGACCATTCATGAAAGGCGACGGACGATCGCTGCAGGATCGAGGTGGGAAGAACATAGGCGTTTACGGTTTGAAAGAAGTCGTCGATAAGAATCGCCTGCGAGTCACTCCGTCATTCAAATCCGACGGAGTCATCCCCTACAGCATCGGCACGCACCACTATTACGATCGTAAAATGGGCAACTGCCACTTCTTCTTCCTGGACACTCGCGGCGAACGGTCAAAATTCAAAGGCGAAAAGCACGCTCACGACAAGGACCGATTCATCCTGGGAGAAAAGCAACGAAAGTGGTTTCTCGACGGCGTGAAGAAAACCGACGCCGATTTCATCTTTGTCATCTCGCCGGATCCGTGGGTCATTTACCACTCGGGGTATCACGTGAAGCCGGAAGGCGGAACCGGATCAAAGGGAGACGGTTTCTGCGGCTACGTCCATGAACGGGAAATGCTGATCCCGGAACTGGACGCCATCGAAAAGCCCGTCCTCATTTTCACGGGCGACGTCCACAACTCATTCGCCGTTCAGATGACCGACAACGTCTGGGAATTCATGTGCGGCCCGATGAATTCGGCCGGCCACCCGATCGGCACGGCCGGCCTGCCGCCGTTTGGAGGCTGGTTCGACAGCGAAGGTCGCACGGTAAAAATCAAATGGGTCGCCGGCTTCCCCGACAACGTTCACTACAGCCGACAGCGAAACACCTTCTACGCAGTCGTGAAAGTCAACAACGTAATGAAAGCCGCCAAACCGGAAGGCGTCGGTTATCAATACGTTTCCTACGACGAGCCGCAAGTCATCGTCCAGTTCTACGATGGCTACACCGGCAAGTTGGTCTACGCCGAAGGCATCTCAACACTCGATTCAAAGAGCGAACGCAAGGTGGCCCCAAAAGTCAGTCGCTGGCCGTACAAGAAGGACTGACGCTGGAGTTTTACAACCAATAGAAGTACCACGGATTACGCGGATGGAAGCGGATCAGGAAAGGATGTGTGACGTCGAGGTCACCACAAATTCGATATCACAGAAATCACGAATCGGCACCGAACGCTTCGCGGAGCATCCTCAATCATCCTTTTTTCATCCGTGTAATCCGCGGTTTATTATTCGCGGAATTCTGAATTGAGGCGGAAGTGTGTCCCGAATTCGGCGATGTCCGCTTCGCCGATGACCTGGGTTCGATTGCGTTTTCCGGTCCAGCGATCGGCCTCGGCTTCGTGGATGATTCGAAGGCTTGCCCGGTCACTAAAGATTTGGGCGACTGACCTGGCGACGCCCCACTGAAAACGGTCTTGCGGGTAAATCGGTGTACCGGTCGCATCGAGCGACCAAAGGTCGATTCGCAACCACGACCAGCCATCATTGATTTGACGCGGCTCGACAAACTGCTGGAGCGACTCGGGAAGTTGATTAACGGAATCGTCACGAACCTGGACAAGCACGCGGGCAGGCGAAGACGCATAGACCGCCCAGGCCGGCCAGGTATCGCAGTAGCCGATTGACCTGAACGCAGGAAACATGACGGCGGCAGCCAACACCAGCGATATGGCCCGCTGATGGGTGCCACTGCTGGCTTGCCCAGCAGTGTTGGTTCCGATCATGTTCTCACTGCTGGGCAAGCCAGCAGTGGCACCCGGCAGGCCAGCGGTGGCACCCGGTTTCTGTGTGGCTCGAAGTAGGACAAGATTCTGGATGATGAAGTAACCATTCCAGAGAAGTACTCCCGCTCGATGATTCAATCCCCACGGACCGACGGCGAGT
>CALDJX010000034.1 GCA_937899075.1 uncultured Planctomyces sp.
CGATTGGTACCGAGCCACGTTTCGTAGCCGCCGAGACGATGCTGTTCGGGAGTCGGCAGGTAACCATAACGACCGTTCGCCAGGCCGATGACCATAGTCTGCGGGAAGGGGCTGCGGTCTTTCAGTTCGAGGCCGATTTCTACAAACGTCTCGAACGGAATCGCACAGACAGCGAGATCGCCGATCCGGATCGCCTGGAGTTTGACGGTGACTGTGTCCTCTTTTTCGTCCAATGAAATTGTGCGACGTGCGTAGGCCTGCGCCAGTCGTGGGAGTCTGGCGATCTCATCTTCGTCTTTGAGGGCGGCGATTCGCCGTGCTTCGGCCAGTTGTTCATCGGTGATCTCTCGGTGATTGAGAACGATTTCGCGTTGCAGCATTCCCAGGCGGATGTCACTGCGATGCTGTTCGATTTTGCGGCGGGCAAACCATGCAGTGTCGGCCGCCTTACGGGCCACGATCCGAATCTGTTCGAACGGCTCGCGCGGCGGACGCGTTGTGGTGAAGGGAATGTTGTTGACGTCTCCGGACGTCCCGTTCGACATCATCGCCACGAAGTTTTCGCCAGCGCGAAGCCGCACCGGCATCAGACGGGCGAACTCACCAAAGTAGTCGGCCGAGAGCTGTCCGCGTGGGACCGCCCCGACATAGTGCAGCGAGTAGTTGGCAAACAGTGCCAGCGGCTTGCGCCGGGCATCCTGAACCGAAATGACGGTGATGTCCGGATCCGTCGGTCCGGCGGGGCGGTCGAGCGTGTCAGGACTGCGCGGCGGGTTCATCTTCACGATATCGACCCGGCCGAACGGATTCGGCGGCATCTTGCCTGGCTTCAGGAACCAACGACGATTGAAGACCTCTTCTGGCAGAGGATGCGCTGCTACGCCGACCGAAGCCGGCTGCAATGCGTCATGCGCCTGGACGATCGATTCCGCCAGACCATCAACCAGAACCTTGCGATAGGCCACAGCCGGTGCCGGTCCCTCTTTGGTATTGGAAGGCGGACCGCTGTGGGTGTGCGTCGAGCAGATCAGCATCCGGTCCGTGCCGAGACCGATGCGACTCGATGCGATTTCTTTCGCTTCCTCAAGCACTTCCGGTGATGCTCCCAGACTGTCGACAACGACCATCGCCAGCGTCGTGGTCCTGTCGTCAAGCACGAGTGCCCGGGCGTAGAACGGATCGTGGACACTCTCGGCCATGTTGGCCCGGAACCCGCCGGGCATATTGAGCGGGAACCGTTCTGGAGTGATACTCACCGCAGCGGCTCCCGCCCGCAGCCGAGTTGGCTGGCCATCGTCAGCGGAAACAACTGACTGGAAAGCGGCCGCAGAGACGACGGCTGTCATAACAAGCACGAATCGAGTTGACCTGGTCGTCATTCCGGTTCTCCATCAACGAAGTCTGAGGCAGTGGTGTGGGCTTTGAACTGAGAACTGTGATTACTGATCAGGATGAACGCCAGGTTCTTCATTGATGTAGCCTTGATTGAGGAGACGTCGACAATGCGTATTCTGCATCGATCGGATGCAAAGTGAAATCCTGCGCCGGGATGTGGCCATCCCGCTTCCGAGTTGCGTGTGGGCAAACCGTACTTCGACTGAAACTGGCGGGCAATAAGTTCTTTGGCAAGCAGGAATTGAGTGGCTGATTCAGCCGTGAATTCGACCGATGTCATGCCCCAGGATTGCTGTCTCTCCGGAAGTGATTTCGTGGCAATCAATTGAATCCGAGGGCCAATCCTGGACATTTGGCGAGCCAGCAGTTGACGAATCTCACATTTACATTCATTCGCAACGTGAGCTCGTAAAGGTTGTCCGGTGAGAACCACGAATACAGAATAGAACGTCAGGCTCATTTCCTGGTCTATTCCTCGTGAGCAATCACAGATGACTTCACCTGCATCATTACCGTACAGCACATGGCAATGCTCATTGCTTTGTCTTGTGTGCGGCTTAATCCTTTCGTTCGGCAGCACGGATTCCGATGTACGTGCCGCCGACGATGACGCTGACTTTTTCGAAGCTCGCGTACGACCGGTGCTGCTCAAACACTGCGTGGAGTGTCATGGAGAGACGAAACAGGAATCCGCGCTGAGACTTGATTCTCGCGAGGGCTGGCAAACTGGAGGTGATTCGGGAACTGCTGTCGTTCCTGGAAAACCTCAGGACAGTCTGCTGCTGCAAGCCGTCCGGTATAACGATCCCGATCTGCAGATGCCCCCAGAGCAGAAACTGTCTCCGGCAGAAATCGCTGATCTGACCGAATGGATACGACGTGGGGCATTCGATCCGAGAATTCGGAAACTGCTGACGGGCGGTACGTCAAGCAATGACGCAATGACGCTGAACGAGGCTCAAGAATTCTGGGCGTATCAGCCACCGAAGCGTCCGCAGGTGCCCGCAGTTGATGACCCTGCATGGGTGCGTAGACCGCTTGATGCTTTCGTGCAGGCGCAGCTGAAGAACCATGAACTCCACTCAGTGCGCGACGCGGACCGACGGACATTGATCCGTAGGGCGTATTTCGATCTGACGGGTCTGCCCCCAACTCCGAATCAGATCGCTGAGTTTATAAATGACCGCTCGCCGAACGCATTCGCGGCTCTGGTTGATCAATTGCTGGAGACCCCGGCATACGGAGAACGCTGGGGACGGCATTGGCTGGACGTGGCGCGTTATGCAGATACCGCCGGCGACGGTGCCGATTACCCGGTTCGCGAAGCCGTGAAATACCGGGACTGGGTGATTCGATCATTCAACGCCGACAAACCGTACGATGACTTCGTTCGTGAGCAGATCGCTGGCGACATCCTTGCGCAATCGAGTCCAGCGGATCAATATGCCGACCTCGTCACGGCGACTGGCTTTCTCGCGATCGGCAAACGATACGGTTACAAGCCATCACCCGACTACCAGCATCTGGATTTTGCAGACGCGATCGACTCTATCGGCCGCTCGCTGCTGGGACAGTCTCTTGGTTGTGCCCGGTGTCACGATCACAAGTTCGACCCGATATCCGCTCGCGACTACTACGCGTTGTACGGCATCCTGCAGAGCACGAAGTGGGCCTTCCCAGGAGGTGAAAGCCAGAAGCGACCATCGGACTTCCCACCACTGATTCCACCGGATGAAGCCGCTCGACTCGATCGCGAAAAGGCAGCCGAACTGAAGAAGATCGACGTTCAAATTGGCGAGTTAAATCGTGAACAGTCAGGGTTGAAGGGCGAGCTGTTCGCAGGAGGGCGAGATCTCGATTTCGAATCACAAAAGACCGGAGCAGGTCCCGGAAAACCATGGTTTTATGCAGGTCCGAACGAAGTTACCGAATCCGCACAGAGCCCGTTCAATCACATCCATCCAAACGGAAATCGCGGAGTACGGATTGGAAGCGGAAAGCCCACCGACGGCCTGCGGTACGTCTTCGAACAAGGGCTGCGGTCGGCTCCTGGCAGGAAGATGCACTTCACTGTGGACTTTCGAACGGTTGCAGGTTCTCAGCAGAAAGGAGCATTTAGGTTCTACCTTGGACGTGGTGTCGTGCAATCGCTGGCTATCGAATGCAGTGCGACTGCTACTTCGTTTGCGATCCGCAACGCCGCAAAATGGGAGTTAGTTCGTGAGTTAATTCCTGGCACCTGGTACACGTTGAGACTCACAATCGATCCCGACACAAAGACGTACTCAGGCAT
>CALDJX010000035.1 GCA_937899075.1 uncultured Planctomyces sp.
CCGCCTCTGATCTCGACGCCGTTCAGCGTCGACTTGATGGCGACGTTCGTGCCGTTGTCACCGCAGAACATGATGAGCGTGTTTTCGGCGATGCCCAGTTCCTGAGTTTTGGCGATGACCTTGCCGATCAGCTTATCCATGTAGGCGACCATGTCCTCGAAGTTGCGTTGCTTGTTTTTGCTTTTGAGTGACTCGCTGTCGGGCGTCGGATCAAACGGGTTATGGACAAGGATCATTGGGTAATAGATCAGGAACGGCTCGGACTTCTGCTGGTCCATGAAATCGAGGACGTAGTCGTTGACGACGTCCGGGCCGTAAGCGGTCTTCTTATCAAACTGACGGTTCGTTCCGTCGATGTTGAGCAGCGGCTGCCAGAATCGTGAGCCCAGCTTGTCGACCTGCCACAGGCAGACGTTGTTGAAGCCGGCTTTGTCCGGCCAACTGCCCTTGAGGCGGAATTGTTCTTTGTAATGCTCCGCGCCGAGCAGTTGCCATTTTCCGGCGACCAGTGTTTTGTAGCCGGCATCCTGGAAGTAGTGCCCGATCGTTTTCTGGTCGCTGTTGAGCACTGAGAAGGCCGAGTAATTCCTCACGTTCGAGATCCCCGTCATGATTTTGACGCGGCTCGGCGTGCAGAGCGGCTGCGAATAGCAATGTGTAAACAGCATCCCGTTTTTTGCCATGCGGTCGATGTTCGGAGTGCTGTATTGCTTGCTTCCGTAGCAGCCGAAGCATTCGTAACCGACATCGTCCGCCATGATCAGGATGATGTTCGTCTTTTTCGCTGCGGCCTCGACGGTGCGCGTCAGAGTCGGGATGAGCAGCACGGTGGCGAGAAGCGTGTACCGGATCAGCGTTTTCATGAGAGGCTCCGTCGAGGATTTGATTTGGTGACGAGTCTACCAATCGGCTCTCACGAAGTGACAGTCGGAGGCTTGCTTGAAGACACGAGTTCGTCGATGGGGCCCGTATGTTTAAGACGGCGTCTCGGGCGACTATGCTCCGCCCCTTCAGCGGCTGTCGAAAATTATCTGATCGTCTGGTTGTGGTGTGTGCCACTGGCTTTTCCATAGCTTATTTGCTTGCAGACGTCGATTCATAATTGCACTGGCAGCGCCAGTGGCACACTTTTGGCCGGGCTGTTCCTTTGGAGAAGGTGGTTGTAAGCAACCTTCCTGCTGTTTTTGCAATTACCTTAGATTGAGCTGCCGTGTCGCACTTTGAGTTTGAACTTGAGCACACTGATTCCGGATCGTCGGCTCGCGCCGGAGTCTGGAATACTCCGCATGGCTCGGTGGAGACTCCTGCCTTTATGCCGGTCGGGACGCTGGCTTCGGTGAAGGGGCTGACTCCGGCTCAGCTTCGGCAGGTCGGGGTGCAGAAGGTTCTGGCGAATACTTACCACCTGGCACTAAGACCCGGTCCGGAAGTCGTCGCGGAGCTGGGCGGGCTGCACAACTTCATGAGCTGGGACGGGCCGATCCTGACGGACAGCGGCGGGTTTCAGGTCTTTAGTCTCGCCAAGTTGCGGAAGCTCGACGAAAACGGTGTGAAATTCCGTTCGCACCTGGATGGCAGTCTGCTCGAGCTGACTCCCGAAAGCGCGATGCGGATCCAGGAGCAGCTTGGTGCCGACTGTATTATGTGCCTCGACGAGTGCCCGCCAGCGGACGCACCGCGCGAGCAAATGCTGGCGGCCGTCGATCTGACGACTCGGTGGGCGCGGCGCTGCCGGGATGCTCACCAGCGTGACGACCAGGCGTTGTTTGGCATCGTGCAGGGCGGAATCGATCGCGAAATGCGCGAGCGTTCGGCCGAGGCTTTGCTGCCAATCGACTTTCCTGGCTACGCGGTTGGAGGGCTGAGCGTCGGGGAAGCTCCGCCGCAGATGTACGAAACGCTCGATTTCACGGTGCCGATCCTGCCGGAAGACCGTCCTCGTTACTTGATGGGGGTGGGCACGCCGACGGACCTGATCGAAGGTGTTTCGCGCGGGATCGACCTGTTTGACTGCGTCATGCCAACTCGGAACGGGCGGAATGCTCTGGCATTTACGAGTCAGGGGAAGCTCCGAATGCGCAATGAGCAGTTCAAACTTGATGATTCGCCACTTGATCCCGAATGTGAATGTCCGACCTGTCAGCAATTCACGCGAGCCTATTTGCGGCATCTGTTCATGGTGAAAGAGATGCTCGGACCGATTCTTCTCTCCTGGCATAACATCGCATTTTACCAGAAGTTAATGCGGGACATGCGGCAGGCAATTCGTGAGGATCGGGGAGCTGAGTTTCGATCCGTTCAACTTGCCCGGTGGAATGCGTCTTCCTAAGATACCGCGCTTCTTTTCGGCAGGTCCGGCGGTAAGTCGTGTTCAGATAGAGGTTTCGCCGCGTGATTCGGGTGCGGATTGCACAATCATTTGGTGAAATTTGAAGAGCTCAGCGGTGGTCATAAACCAGCCACGCTGGGGTTTTTGTCTTTTCTGAAGTATCGCTCTTCGGGCTGGTTCGAATTCAGATTCGAACATTTTTCCAGCGAGATGCCTGCCACCCCTGTCTGTTGCGAGCGGAGTTCTGTGCGGATTGTCCGTCGATGGTCGTCCGATCTGGCCGCTCGTGTTGACCTTTTGAGAAAACGACGTCGATGAATTCCTGGCTGAACTTTGCTTTCCTGCTGGCGGAAGAGGGCGTGCCCGATACTGGCGACGCGCAAAGCCCGTGGGGAGGCCTTATACCGCCGATGGTTCTGATCGCGGTCTTTTATTATTTCATGCTGCTTCGTCCTCGCGCTGCTGAGGATCGGAAACGCAAAGCCGTTCTGGACGGCCTGAAAAAGAACGACCGAGTCGTGACGGCTGGCGGGATCATCGGAACGGTGGCGCAAGTCTCCAACGATGGCCAGGAAGTCACTCTCAAGGTCGATGATTCAACCCGTATTAAATTCCGACGAAGCTCCATCAGTTCAGTTTTGACCGACGAAAAGGATGACGCGGCCAAATCCTGATGCCACGTCTGCCGGCCAGTGTTCGTGATTTAGCGAACGACGTCTTGGCAGCACACGGCGACGCTCCTGATGGCTTCCCCCTGTCGATAAGGATTCCGATCGATGTTTCTGCTTCTCGCTCAAGAAACTCA
>CALDJX010000036.1 GCA_937899075.1 uncultured Planctomyces sp.
AGAATTTCACCAGAAAAAGTGAAACGCCAGGGCGTCGTCGCCGTCGTCAGTGCCGGAACCAGCGACCTGCCCATCGCGGAAGAAGCCGTTGAGACAATTCGCTGGATGAATTGTGAAGTCGATCTGATCGTCGACGTCGGCGTCGCGGGTCCTCAGAGGCTACTTAGCCGAGTCGAACAGCTTCGCAAAGCTGACGCTGTCGTTGTCGTCGCCGGAATGGAAGGGGCATTGCCTTCGGTTGTCGCCGGCCACGTAAGCACTCCCGTCTTTGGTGTTCCGACCAGTGTTGGATACGGCGCGAACTTCGGAGGCGTTTCCGCGCTCCTTTCCATGCTCAACAGTTGCGCCTCGAACGTCGCCGTCGTCAACATCGACGCTGGCTTCAAAGCCGCTTACCTGGCGGGGATGGTCGCCCGAGCAACCGCTTCACGGGACTCCTGACCCAGTCACCGGGCCCGTATTCTGCGAGGCGCAGACTTGATTGCAGAAATTTGATTTACAAATGAGCGACGAAAGTCAGTATTAGCCATCGCAAGCAACGCGGACTAAGATGTAACACCGAATTCGAAATGGATTCGGGCGTTCGTTCCACAACAACTGATTCAACTCTTGCGGCCTCAGAGGAACCATGAGCATTCAGGAATTTGTTGAACCACTGGGAAGCCGAATCCTGATTCGGAAAGACGAGTCTCGAAACACGACCAAAGGCGGCATCGTTCTGCCGGATCAGGCAGAGATCCCGACCATCACCGGTCGCGTCGTCGAAATCAGCGCTCAGATCGCCAACGACGAAGACTTCCCGGTCCGCAAGTACGACAAGGTGCTCTTCCACCCGAAGAATGCAATTCCTGTCGACCTGGAATCAGATAACGTTCTGTTCGTCGTGGACATCGACGACGTCGTCGCCGTCTTCCGTCGCACTCCCCGTTCAGAAGCCAGCGTCGACTCCGTGGATGACGCCGACGAACGAGACGACTTTTAGGATAGTTGCAGCAAATGCTCGGACACTGACGCCGCGAATCGACACGAATAAACACCAATGTAGGATGGAAATCGTATTTGTTTCGTGTCCATTCGTGGTTCAAAACGCTGAAACAGAACACTGATCAATAAGAAAAGGGCGAGCATTGCTGCTCGCCCTTTTGCGATCGTCATGTTTGTCGGTCAGTTACAGCTCAGAACGCAACCGACCGATTCATTGCTTACTCTTACTCTTATTCAGAGTCGTCTGAATCCGAATCGTCGCCTTCCGCGCCAGCGTTCTGTTCTGCCAGAACGGCTTTGCGAGAAAGTTTGACTCGGTTCTGATCGTCGACGGCGATGACTTTGACTTCGAATGTGTCGCCGACCTTGCAGATGTCGGAAACGCTTTTCACGAAGCCGTCAGACAGTTCGCTGATGTGGCACAGCCCGTCTTTGCCCGGAGCGATTTCGATGAACGCTCCAAAGTCTTTGATCGAGCTGACCCGGCCGTTGTAGATGCGGCCAACCTTGACGTCTTCGGTCATGGCTTCGATGCGAGCCAGGCAGTCTTCAGCACCGGCAGCTTCTCGCGAAGCGATCGTCACGACACCAGTTTCCTGGATGTCGATCTGAGTTCCGGTTTCTTCCTGAAGTGCTCGGATCGTCTTTCCGCCAGGTCCGATCAGCAGGCCGATCTTTTCCGGGTCGATCTTGGTTTGCAGCAGTCGCGGAGCGTGCTCGGAGATTTCCTGACGAGGACGTGAAATCGACTTGAGCATGACTCGAAGCAATTCTCGACGGGCATCTTTGGCCTGTTCGAGAGTCGCTCGAATAATCTCTTCGCTGATCCCGTCGATCTTCAGGTCGAGCTGAATTCCGGTGATACCTTTTCCTGTTCCGGCGATTTTGAAGTCCATGTCGCCGTAGTGGTCTTCGTCGCCCAGGATGTCGGTCAGGAGGTTGAACTTGTCACCTTCCTTGATCAGGCCAATCGAGATACCAGCAACTGGCTGATTGATTGGCACTCCGGCGTCCATCAACGCGAGCGTTGTTGAGCAGACCGAAGCCATCGAGCTGGAACCGTTCGATTCGGTGATGTCCGAAATCGCTCGAATGACGTATGGGAACTTGTCGTCTTTCGGCAGAACCCATGCGACAGACCGCTCAGCCAGCATGCCGTGACCGATTTCTCGACGCCCTGGTCCTCGAATCGGGCGACATTCGCCGACTGAGTACGAAGGGAAGTTGTAGTCGAGCATGAACCGTTTTTCGTACTCTTCGACCGGACCGTCGACACGCTGTGTGTCACGAGCCGTTCCCAGAGTAATCGTCGCCAGTGACTGAGTTTCACCGCGGGTGAAGAGTGCTGAGCCGTGGACTCGCGGAATGATTCCGACTTCGCCCGAAACAGCTCGCAAGTCACCAGGTGCACGACCATCAAGTCGAATGCCAGCGAGCAGCAGATCGCGGACAGCCTGCTTGCCAACGTTGTAGAATGCTTTGTTGAACTGAGCGAGTGTCTTGCCGTCTTCGGTTTCTTCCGCATCGTTCGGGAAGAATTTGGCCTTCAGTTCTGCCTTGATCTCATCGGAGACCGCATGGCGTTCCTGTTTCTGCTTGCCAGTCTTGCTTTCTTTGAGGCGGCTGTAAGCCAGTTCGTGCACGATCGAGTCAAACGGGTTGACCTCAGGAGCCGCAACCTCCGGTTGAGCAACTCCACATTTTTCGGCAAGTTCAAGCTGCATGTCGCAAAGTTCAGCGATCGCTTCGTGACCGAACATGATGGCGTCGGCCATGACGTCTTCCGGCAACTGATCGCCGAAACCTTCGATCATCAGAACCGAGTCTTTGCTGCCGGAGACGATCAGGTCGAGTTTGCTTTCGGCCAGTTCAGCAGCCGTCGGAAACAGCACGAGGTCTTCGCCGACCAAAGCGACTCGGACAGCGCCAATTGGTCCAAGGAACGGACATGGAGAAATCATCAGTCCGGCACTGGCACCGTTGATAGACAGGACGTCCGGGTCGTTCTCGCCATCGTAGGAGAGAACGTTGCTCATGATCTGAACTTCGTCGTTGTAGTCCTTAGGGAACAACGGTCGAATCGGACGGTCGGTCAGTCGGCAGGTCAGAATTTCGCGTGTGGACGGCCGACCTTCTCGCTTGAGGAACCCGCCAGGGAATTTACCGGCTGCAGCGAACCTTTCGCGGTAATCGACCATCAACGGGAAGAAGTCGATTCCTGCCCGTGGAGTACCTGTCTGAATGGCGACCAGAATTGTGGTTTCGCCGTATTGAACAATGACGCATCCGCTGGCCTGTTTGGCGATTTCGCCAGTGGTCAGACTAAGGATACGGCCACCAATTTCTCGTTCGACTCTAACTTTAGACATTCTGTTTCTTTCCTTTACATTTGTTGCCGGCGCAACCCCAATGGGTCCTGAATGCAAACGGCGAACGCGGCTTCAGCCAAAAGCGAGGCTTGAAAGCGGACACTCACAACAGTCTCAGGCCGTTCTCTCCACCGCAAAAGCTGGCGATGGAGTGACTTCGGAAAACGGTTCTGCCTTAAAGAACGGGCAGGATCGAAAGCTCCGAAAACTGAGACGGCAACGGTGAACGCTCATGACCAGAGCGATGACGACCGAGCCTCTTTCCAACACGAAAACTGACAATCACGCGACAGCTGTGAATCCGAACGACAAGATTTCACTGAGTAAACGCGTCATGACGACGCGAGCTCTGGCAGTGATGGATTCTTTCAGCCAGCCGTCTGAGAGTTCCACAACGAGCAGAACTCAAACTTGGTGGGACAGGTAACTCCAGCAGTGAATCAAGGGAGAACCTGCACCGGAGCGCGGCCGCCCTCCGATTGAATCTGGCGAGCAACCAAAAGAAAAAAGGCGACGCAATTGCGTCGCCTTGATAGCTACTTTCGAAGTCCGAGTTGCTCGACGAGCCCCAGGTAAGCTTCTTCGCTGTTCTTTTTGATGTAGTTCAGAAGGCTTCGACGGCGGGCGACAAGCGTCAGCAAACCGCGGCGGCTCGAATGGTCCTTCTTGTTCGACTTGAGGTGTTCAGTCAGATTCACAATTCGGTGGCTAAGCACCGCGATCTGGACCTCAGGGGAACCGGTGTCGTTGTCCGACTTTTTGAACTCACCGATCAGTTCTATCTTTTTTTCCGCTGTAATCGACATTCTCTACTGACTGCCTTACTGTACGAGTATTCCTTTTGCCTCTGATTTACGCCGCACACTGTAGCGAGCAGCCCTGAAGATTCAATCGAAGCATGACATTCGGGTTATTGCCACTTCTGCCGGCCCAGTCAAGTCATCACATCATTAGTTTATGTCTGAGTTTACGACGAATCGCCGCTCGCTTCTCAGCAGCGGGCAAACTTCGGGCGAGCAGAGTTGACGGAGCTTGCCCTCACCGTACAAACTCCGAAGCCGCCGCCGGCAGCTGATTTTGGCCTCAGCGGCTTACGAGTTAATTGGCTCTCAAATCTTACGCACTACCCGGCGCATTTAACTATGAGCAACGATTTCGATTTCACGCCGCCTGAAGACTCGGACGACGCCTCAAAGAACGATGGCAACGACGACGGGGAGAACAACCCGGATGTCCAGAGCCAGGAAATTCAGCACAGCCAGGTTGGTGCTTTGGTTCCCGAGAACGTCGCCCGTGGAGTTTTCAGTACTGGCGCCGTCGTTCTTAACGGAAACCACGAATTCGTGGTCGACTTTCTGTTGCGTATGACCCGTCCGCACCAGGTCGCCGCTCGAGTCGTCATTCCGCCGCCAGTCATCCCTCGGATGATTCAGGCGCTGACCGAGAATATCGAAAACTACAAAAAGCGATTTGGCGAGCCGAAGTTGCCCGAAGCCGCTCAGCCGAAACCCGACCAGCCGCAGCCGCAGGTCAACGCCCAGGAGTTGTACGATCAGCTCAAGTGGGGCAAGACCGAAATGAGCGGCACGTATGCCAACGCGGTAATGATCGGTCACACGCCGACCGAGTTTTCGTTTGACTTCATCACGACGTTCTTCCCGAAATCGGTCGTGTCCAGCCGAGTCTTCCTGTCAGCTCCGAACGTCCCAAGACTGCTCGAATCGCTGAAACACTCGTGGGGGCAGTACGAGAAGAAACTGAAGGACTCGCAGAACTCTCCACCACCTCCGCCGTCCGAACCGGAATCATTCGACACGACGCAGTTCTGATCGGGTTGACGCCTGAATCAGATTGGGAAGGCCCGTAGGGTGCGTCTCGACGCACCAGCATACGGGCGGCGGTTAAGGGCAGAAAACTCTGAATCAAGATATCAGGCTCTCGCCGTGAAGACTTCCAGACCCGAATTCACCAGCGCAGACCGCCAAGCTGCCGAGCGGTTGATCGACCTGGCACTCGCGGAAGATCTGGCAGGCCTCGGCGATCTGACATGCAACGCGTTGATTGGTGAATCGGACCGAGCCGAAGTTCTGGTCGTTGCTCGCGAAGCCGGCATCGTCGCCGGATTGCCGATCGGTGAACTCGTGTTTGCGAAAGTCGACCCGCTGGTTGGCTGGGTTCCCGAGGTTGCTGACGGGACTCTGGTTGAACCCGGTCAGATCGTCGCCCGAGCGGCCGGCCCTCTGACAGGCATCCTCATCGGCGAACGCACGACGCTGAACTTCGTCGGCCACCTCAGCGGCATTGCCAGCCTCACGCACGAGTTCGTCGCAGCGGCAAGCGGAACAGCCGCAACGATTCTCGACACGCGAAAGACATTGCCCGGCTGGAGAAGCCTGGCCAAGTACGCAGTTCGAGCGGGCGGCGGCACCAACCATCGAATGGGCCTGTTCGATGGAGTCCTCGTCAAAGATAACCACATCGCCGCCTGGTCCAGACTAGTCGGCAACTCGCGTCTCGCCGACGCCGTGCGGCAGGCCCGTGCAGAATCTCCCACCGGCGTGTCCATCGAATTCGAAGTCGACACGCTCGAACAACTCCGAGACGTCCTCGACGGCCGGCCGGATATCGTCCTGCTCGACAACATGACGACAGATCAACTCCGCGAAGCCGTCCGGTTAAGAAACGAAACTGCTCCGCAGGTTCTCCTGGAAGCTTCGGGCGGCATTACACTTCAAACCGTCCGAGCAATCGCCGAAACCGGCGTCGAGCGAATCAGCATCGGGGCGTTGACGCACTCAGCTCGCTGCTTTGATCTTGGCTTCGACTTTCACCACATTGGCTGATCCCTCTGGCAGTCGGAGAAATAAGGTAGGAATCAGACAACCTTGAGTGCCACTGGCTCTGCCAGTGCTTTGGTTTCGCTGGATCGGACCTGCGGTTCCGCACTGGCAAAGCCAGTGGCACACTTTTCATCGGCCTGCGATCCACAAAACGAATTCTCCAAACGCCACCTGGCACCAGGTTATCGGACCATTCCAATGACAAATCCAAAACGTTCGAATCTTGAAACACGTCGATTGGCAATTGCCAGGATCGGCGCTGCAGCTCTTGCCGCGTCGAACATCGCTCGCCTCGCCGATGCGGCGGGCGTTGACGATCAATACGAAGGCCTCGAATCCGGGAAGTATCTGAGCGACTTGAAAGTCCTGGCGACGGTCAACGACGAGAAAGTTTTCACGGAAGGCCCAGCGGCGGACGCGCACGGAAACCTGTACTTCACCAACGTACCCGCCAATAAGATTCTGAAGTGGGACGGCAAGTCTCTGACGGGCTTTCGCGAAAACTCCAACGCCGCCAACGGACTTTACTTCGAACCGGACGGCAGCCTGCTGGCGTGCGAGGGCGGAGCCAAACGCGTCACGCGTACAAACATGAAGACGGGCGAGATCAAAGTTCTTGCCGACAGTTACAACGGATTTCCGTTGGCGTCTCCCAACGATCTTTGTTGCGACGCCGCCGGACGGATTTACTTCACGTCGCGGCCCGGAGCTGACGACCCGGCGAAGGGTAACGTCAACGCCGTCTACCGCATCGATTCGGACGGCAATCTGACTCAGCTTCTGAAATCGCCGGAGATTCACATGCCCAACGGCATTGTTATTTCGCCGGACAACCAAACGCTTTACCTGATCGAAGCTCACCCCGACGCTGACCGAAACCGCAACATTCTCGCTTTCGATCTCGGAGCGGACGGCTCACTGAGTAACCGACGGACGCTGATCAACTTTTACCCAGGCCGCAGCGGCGACGGGATGTGCATCGATTCACAAGGCAACCTGTACGTCGCGGCGGGACTGCACGCGACTCGGAAGACCAGCGAAACGCTCGACACTCGACCGGGGATCCACGTGGTGTCGCCAGCCGGCAAACTACTGGCGTTCATGAGAACTCCTGAAGACACCATCACGAACTGCACTTTCGGCGGAGCTGATCTCAAGACGCTGTTTGTCGCCTGCGGAACAACGCTGGTCAGCATCCGTACGACGATTCCCGGGAAAGCGACATACCGGCCTATTGACGAATAACTTGCGGGCGACCGCTCGCCGATTCTGTTTGCGAAAATTACTGACGGTCTTTCCGTTCGCTTAATTCAGATCAATCCTTCAATGATGAACGCACAATCGTCAGCCACGGATGCCACACTGCCAGCGTCACGTGAAATCCGGATTGGTGACCGGGTTCTGCCGTCTCGATTCTTCCTCGCTCCTTTGGCGGGGTACACGCACCTTGCTTTCCGGACCGCACTCCGTGAGTTGGGTGGAATGGGGTTGGCGACGACCGACCTGGTCCATGCGACGTCGTTGTTGTCGAAGAACCGAAAGTCTTTAGAGCTGATCGCGACGAGCGACGTCGACCGGCCGCTGTCGATTCAAATCTTCGGCAGCAAGCCCGACGTACTCGCGGCCGCTGCACTCTGGCTGGAAGATCACGGCTACGCAGGCGTTGACATCAACATGGGATGTCCCATGGCAAAAGTGAACAGCCAGGGCGGCGGTGCGAGAATCGCCTGCGAATACGACTCGGCCTGCGAACTGGTTTCGAGCGTTGTCGGTGCGGTGAAGATTCCAGTCACCGTCAAAATGCGACTCGGCTGGGATCGTGACAACCTGACCGCTCCGGATCTTGCAGCCGCCTTTGAGCAACTCGGCGCCGCAGCGATCACCATTCATGGTCGGACGCGGGCGCAGGGGTTTGGAGGCTCGGTCGACATGGATGGGATCCGCCAGGTCGCGGAAGCGGTAAAGAACATTCCCGTCGTCGGCAACGGAGACGTCAGAAATGTCGACGATGCTCGGTCCATGCAGAAGACAACCGGGTGCGACGCGATTGCGATCGGCCGAGGAGCGATGCTCGATCCCTGGATCTTCCGCCGGCTGGAACTGGCATCGCAGGGCGAAGACTGGAATTTCGAACCGACGCCTGACGAACAGGTCCACTTTCTGCGTCGCCATTTCCGGCTGATGACCGAGCAGCACGAAGAGTACAGTTGCAAGCTGTTCCGAAAATTCGCCGGCTGGTACGGAGCAAGGCTCGGCATCCCCGAGGATCTTGAAGACCGACTCCGCCGCTTCGAATCTTTCGACGAGTTCGAAAAGATCGCCGACGAAATCCGACTGCGACACGGCGAGCGGGAATCAACCGTCGCAACGGCTCTTGTCAAAGTCCCCAACGGTCCCGTCGAACGCTGGTAGGATGTGGTCGCGTTCTACCTGTTTTGTCACTCGCTTGCGACAGGTGTTGCCTGGGCCGTCGACTTGATCAGCTCGTTGACGCGGCTCATCAGGCGGTCTTCGACGTTTGGGGCGAAGGCGCCGGGCTGGACGACGGTCGTCATGTAGCGCATCGCGCCGCCGGCTTCGTAGCCTCCTTCGAGAAGAATCCGCAGGCTTGGAATGTAGGCGAAGACGTCGTTTGAATATCCCGCTACCCAGACGTCCGGGCCGCCCGGCTTTCGATTTTCGCGTTTGATGCGGAGCGAATAGTCAACGACCGTTTCGCCCGGCAAAGCCACGAAGAGGACGGCGTCACCGAATCTCACGACCTGAACCGGTGCAGGGTAGAGTGTCAGTAACGTGCCGACTTCCAGTTCTTTCAACAGTCGTTCAGCGTAGTTCTTTTCGTATGGGTCTTCCGATTTCGCCCGTTCGAGAAGTTCGTCTTTCGTGGGTGCGTCTGCGTAATCCAGATCGGCGGTCGCGAAGGCCATTTTCAGAGAACCAGTAATCTCTCGCTTCGGAGTCTCCAGCCCGGCTTCAACTGCCGTCGCGAGAGTTCGACCATGCTGCTTCGCCAGTTCGAGCGTCCGGCGCGGGTAAGGGTTCTGATCCCCGCCGCAGCCCATCATGAACATGGCGACCGTGCCGGGGTGAGCGACTTCGATGTAGTGTTGAGCGTAGCCGGCGTAGTCTCCGTTCATCTGGTAGAAGCCGAGCGTCGTGTTGTGGCAGGCGTATCCAAAGACGATTGCCTTGATCGCTCCCTCGGTGTCTTCAACTCGGAGCAGCGGCACGTCGTGGTCGACTCGTCCTTCCGGATTCGGGCTGTTCCTGTAGCCCGTGTCGGAAGGCAGGCGGCGGTTCATAGCGAAACCCGCGCGAGCCTTCTGGAAAGAAATGTTCGCCGGGGCCAGCTTGATAAAAGCCGCGCCGATGGACGAGATAATTCGAGTCTGCAGTTTCTCGACGTAAGCAACGGCTTTGTCACGTCGTTCAGGATCGAGTCCTTCGAGCGCGGTGCCGGTCGTCCTGATTTCCGGGCCGCTGTGAGTGTGCGAGCAGTTCATCAGCAGATTCTCAGGGTCGAGGCCGTGAGACTGCTTCAGCTTTCCTTCAATGTGTGCTCGCAACGGCCCCGGCACGCTGATCAGATCCAGAGTGACGATCACCAGAGTTTTGCCAGCCGGATCCTGAATGACCAGCGATTTTGCAAACAGGTCATGCTCGACGCCGTCCGAAGGTTTGTCGCGAGACGCATAGCCGGCCATCCACGCTGGACCTTCCGGCGTAATCTTCACGCTGCTGACACCGGCCTTCCATGACGGCTCTTCGCCCAAACTTTCGGCAAACGTCAACGACACAGGTTTGCAAAGCAGCATTGTGGCGAGCACGAATGTCGAAAATCGATTCATGGCGGTTCATTCCTGATTGCAACGTTGTTGATCGGGCTGGAAGTTCGGACGGACTTGTTTCTTACAGCAATCCGTCCCGTTTGAGGAAGGCAAGAATCTTCGCGACCAACTCGGGGTGGCTGGCTGCGACGTTGTGTTCTTCGCCGATGTCTTCAGAAAGGTCGTACAGTCGCCAGTCCGGTTTGGCTGGCGTTTGTGGCTGCTTCTCGTTTTTCCTGCTCTTGCCCGGGCGGTATTGGACGAGCTTCCAGTTTTCGTAACGGACGCCGACAGAGGTCTCGCCTTCGAGGCTCTCGCAATAAAGGTATTCGTGCTTCTTCTGCTTTTCTGGTTGCCCCAGCAGCGTCGGCAGGTACGAGATGCTGTCGAGGTTTGGCGGCAACGAGGCACCGGTTAGTTCGCAGGCAGTTGCAAAGAAGTCGTAACCGCCGGATGGGTGATTGGACTCGGTGCCCGCTGCGATTTTTTCCGGCCAGTGAGCGATCGTCGGGACTCGGTAGCCGCCTTCGTGCATCGAGCGTTTGAAGCCTTTGAGCGGACCGTTCGAGTTGAAGTATTCGTGATTGTGGCCGCCTTCGTTGTGAGGCCCATTGTCTGACGTAAAGACAACGAGCGTGTTTTCGTCGAGTTTCAGTTCTTTAAGCAGTTTGAACAGTCGCCCGACGTCAGCGTCCATGTGAGTGATCATCGCCGCGAACCCTTTCTCGGGATTCGGCCAGTCTTTGTCGGCGTAGATGCCGTACGACGGAATCTCCATCCCGTCGCCGAGCACTCGTCCGCCTTCGTTGTTCGCGTGAGGGATCGTCCAGTGGATGTGCAGCAGAAACGGATTGTCTTTGTTGTTGCGGACAAAGCGGAAAGCGGCAGCGGTCATAAAGTCGTGCGAGTAGCTGACTCGCTTTGAAGAGACTCGGCCGCGGCCGTTGGGATAATCACCGACGACGTTGCCAGGCAGCGGCACCTGCTTATCGTTCTCCCAGAGAAACGTCGGATAAAAGTTGTGAGCGTTGCTCTGGTTGAGATACCCGAACCAGTAATCAAAACCATTTTTATTCGGGTGTCCGGCGTTGTGAATTTCCGACGGCTCCTCGACATGTCCGAGTGCCCACTTGCCGACGCCGCCGGTCGCATAGCCCACATCCTTGAGAGCTTTGGCAACGGTCGGCTCCGTTGAAGTGAGGCTGCGCGGGCGATTTCCGGTCAGCCCGGTATGACCGACATGCTGCCCGAGCCACAGCACCAACCTCGACGGACGGCAGACGGTGTGCCCGGCGTAGTGATCGGTCAGTCGCATTCCATCGGCGGCCATCCGGTCAAGGTTCGGCGTCTTGATCACCTCCTGCCCGAAGCAGCCAAGGTCTCCGTATCCAAGATCGTCGACCATTATATAGATGATGTTCGGCCGGGCGGGGTCTGCGGCGGAGACTTGAGACTCCAGCCCGATGGCCGAAAACAGCGAGGTTACTGAGAAAATCAGCACTGGAAGCTGGCCGTGAACTCGTAATCTCATTTTTGATCGCTTTCCAATTCTGGTGCGGTGCGGCTGTCGGTTGCGAAGAGTCACAAATTTACGCGAGCCCCGAGTATCTTCGCGTCGTCGAAGTTGGTCAAACGGTCGCCCCAGAGGATTTTGCTCGGGGCAACGGGCGAGCGAGCGGCTCAATCACATCTTGACCTGATTTGAGGGCTTCCGCATAGTCCCGCGACTACTCGGTTTACGTCGTCAAAGGAGTGACGGAATGAAACGGTTGCTCGCGGTCGGGACGATCGTTGCCTATCTCGGTGTACTCGTGGCAGGCCTCGGATCGCACGCGTTGAATTACAGAACGGGTGCCCACCCGACTATGTATTTCATTGTTTGGGACATGTTCTGCGGCTGGTCGGCCTACGAAGACCGGACGCACATTATCGGTCAGGGAGAGAGCGGTCGGTACTACGATCTGGCTCCGGCTCCGTGGGGTGATTACCGCCCGTTCGGCGACATTGAACGGCATCATTACGACCCGTTCGGGACGCATGCCGGCAATCTGGCCATGAACACACTGCGGAATTCGGACCACGAACCGATGCAGCAGATCTTTGTTGTCCAGGAAGCGTGGGCAAAGAAGTTCAATCTGCCGGACGAACTCTGGGCCGAGCGATATCCCGAGCCGAAGGATCCGCATTCGTACTTCCATGTCAGACAGATTCTCGGTCCCGACGGAATGGTTCAGACGTCGAACCTCGCGTGGTTTGATCACCAGTCGAAACTGTGTCTGTCAGACAATCCAAGGCTGGCTGCCGACTCAAATCGCGGCAAACCTTACTTCGAGATGCAGTCTCAGGTTCAGGTTTCTGATACGGGCTCGCGGCCGATGTCTCATCCGCAATAGATGCAGCAGCAACTTTCGCGACGCCTCGTGACGAATGATCCAACATCAAAGACTGGAGAACGGGCATGAGTGACGAGCACTCCCCCGAAGCAAAACGAAATTCACTGACGGACTTCTTCTTCGCGGAAGAAGTGCCGTACGGCATGGCCGTGGTGAGAATGCTGCTTCCGGCTGTTCTCCTGCTGGTGATGGTGCCACGGTGGATCCACGCGCGAGAATTGTTTTCGCTCGACGGAGCGGCGGCACCGCTCGCTGACAATTACGGGTACTTTGATTTCCTTCCGGTCCCGAGTGGTCCGCTGGCCGTTGCGCTGGCGACGCTGCTGGTTCTGACGCTGCTGACGTCAAGCCTTGGCTGGTGCACTCGCTTGTCGATTTGTGTCTCGCTGGTGCTTTACACGTATTTGAATCTGCTGGACTGCCTGTCGACGCTGACGAAGTACTCGGCCATCGCCGCGCACGGATTGTTGATCCTCTCGCTGTCGAACTGCGGAACAGTCTGGTCCGTCGACAGTTTCCTGAAACGTCGCGCGCTGCGGCGAAGTGGGACGGAAGATCCGGAGCTGTTGAAACCTCAGCGTTACGCCGTGTGGCCGAGACGGTTGATGCAGCTGATGATCGGGATCGTCTACCTGGGGGCCGCATTCACAAAGATGCACACTCCCGCGTTCTTCAGCAGCGACCAGATGCTTCACTGGCTGCTGACCAACGTCAACAACTCCAACCCGGTCGGCGAGTACCTGTCGTATTACCCGGCGAGTCTGGTCGTGTCGGCATACATCACGATCCTGTGGGAAGTTCTCTTCGTGTTCATTGCCTGGCGAGGCTGGAATCGTCCGATCATGATTGGACTCGGAGTCATGTTTCACCTGGGAACAACTTTCCTGCTGGGGCTCTACATTTTTCCGCTCGTCTGCTTCGCCATTTACGCCTCGTTTCTTTACGAGGAAGACGTTCAGAGATTCGCTGCGTTCTGCAAACGGCTTGAGGAACGCGGCAGTCGGTTGCTTTCCAAACTTCAGACGCTCGGCGAATCGATTGGTCGTGCGATCCCGGAAGCCAGCCCGCGGCAGGCTTCGCTGGCGTTCGGTGCGGTTGTTCTGCTGGTCACGTTTGGCGGTGTCGGAGTCGAGTACCAGCTCGACCCAATGGGAACTCGCCGTGCTGAAGGGGCGTGGCCGCTTAAGGAACTCGATCCTGCGACCGTGGTGACGATGCTTCAGCAGTCCGAACGGATCCGCGAATCGGACAAGTATCTGTCATTCAGCATTGGGTCCGACATGCTCGGCGACGTGCTGATGGACAGGAAAGATGTCT
Organism: uncultured Planctomyces sp.; assembly: GCA_937899075.1. GTDB lineage: Bacteria > Planctomycetota > Planctomycetia > Planctomycetales > Planctomycetaceae > JABMPE01. The sequence goes on from CALDJX010000036.1 coordinate 13,731, forward strand.
TCCGTCATGGCGATCCGATTGTCGCGCAGTGCACGCTCAATCCGCCTCACGAAGACATGTGGATTGAATGCAACCTGCACGATGGTGATGGTCGCATCCTCGATCGAGTCGGCCAGGTCGCTGACCGAAGCATGCTCCGCGTCAGCTACGCATTCGTGCTGCCGGAGTCGCTGTTGCCAGGACAGTATTTCCTCGTCGTCCGCAGCGGCGGGCAGGAAATCACTCGGCGACCAATTACTTTGGTAGATCGCTGAGCATCACGTTCGCTCATATCGAAGACGAAGTTTGAATACGCAGAAAGGGGCGGTGTGGCCTCACCGCCCCCGTCTTCGCATGTCGTTTTATGAACTCCGCTTTTAGAGCTCAATTTCGGTAGGTTCCGCCACCTTGCGGTAGCCGAGGCTGTGAAGTACCTCCAGCACCTCACTCCACGTCGGAAACTGCCGACCACTTCGACGCTTGTAATTGTCCATGGCGCCCATGAACTCGACTTCGGCATCGCCGTAGTCACGCTCGCAGGTTGTTGGGTCAATCTGCCGCCGCCGTTCCACCTTGGTACGGCGTTCCGGCAGCGCTTCACGTCGGTTTTCTTCGTCGTCCGACACTTCCACATCCAGAGCGGTTGCTACAGATTGTTTGGAAACACGTCGGGGTGCCATTCGCCGATCAGTAATTAGTTCGGCGGTGGCAGAAGCATTGTCAAAAGTCATTGGTAAGGACCCTCAGTCAATCGATGAGACGAGCTGTGTCCACCTCCATGCATATCGGATCCATCGGCCCAACAGGGGAAGTTGGGTAAACGTCAATCAGTCAGGGAATTCGCATCGCGGAATCGGTGTTGGAACATTCACCGACCTGTAGCCGTCAGCCAGAATTCATGGAGAACGCAACCTTCGTACGATGAAGCATTGACGTCCGAAAACTCGCCTAAGAAACCACGGCCTCAAGTTGGAACACACCTTGTCAACTACTACTGCTGCTGTGTGTTGATACCCAGTAGTTGGCAAACGGAGCCAGAGCCAGAGGACCTGATACGGTCCCACGGGGGTTAGTATCGGTAAGAAGTCTGGAGAAACTTTCCCGGTCACGAAAATTTTCCGAATGGGGTGAAGATGGTGGATCAGGCGAAGTTGCCGGATGAGGCAAACGTTCCGGATATACGGCCACAAACACAGCGGCAAAGGCAGCCTGAACGTTGCTGCGACAGAGCATGGATCAGCCTGATCCTTACGATTGCCAGGGTGGTGCAAGTAGAAACTTCTGTTCTTGATGGATTTTGCCGACTTCGGCTACTATCGCCGGCATCCCAAAGCCAGTGCAGAATGAAAGTTACGATTATTCGGCCTCAAGGATTGCAAATGTTTGCCGGAGCAACGTGCCTCTACGGAAAGTTCGTAGTATCTTCATCCACCGACCACATTCGAATTTGATTCGCTCGCTCGAATCGTTCTCCAATGGTCACGTCACGCCAGAGAGATAAACGATTACCGTTACTACCAATGGATGAGCTTTGGGCTACCGTTTGAATCGTATGTTTCAGAAATACTTACGGGCCACCATCCTTATCGATACAGCGGGGACGAATCCTGAATGTTGGAGTTGATGGTCAACGGCCCCGAAGCCAACCAGCAATGGCGGCGTGAGATCCTCCCCGGCGAAGTCATTCGCATCGGACGGGCACCGCGCAGTGGCTGGGCTGTTCCCTGGGATCTGTTGATCTCTCGTGAGCACTGCGAGATCGAATTGAAAGGTCAGTCGATCGGCGTCAAGCGGCTGGACGCGGCTCGCAACCCCGTTTACTTCAACGAAGTCGACACTCGCGAATTCAACATCTCGGCCGGTCAGGGATTCCGCATCGGCCAGACAATGTTTCAGTTGGTGTCCGTCGGGCTTTCGGATGGCCTGTCGGCGTCGCATCTGGAAGAACAGTCGTTCGGCCCTGACCAGTTGAAGCTGTTCAAGTTTCAGAATGCGGAAGAACGTCTGGACGTTCTGGCAAGACTACCGGAAGCAATCTCCGCCACTCGCAACGACAAAGAGCTGGCTCAGGCTGCGATCAAGGTCATGCTTGATGCAATGCCGCACGCGCGAGCTGCGGCGTGTGTTCGTTATCCGCAAAACATGACGGTCGAAGATGAACCGCTGATGATGCAATGGGACAGCCGCGACGACGACATCGGCCGTTTCAGTCCGAGTCGACGTCTCATCGCAGCAGCGATCGAACGAGCCGAAGGCATCCTCCACATCTGGCAGGACACGGAAGATTCCAATCCGGCGTTCACTGTAACTGGTAATCTGGATTGGGCGTTCTGCATCCCGTTCAAAGGTGACCACTCGAAAGGCTGGGCTCTGTACGTGTCCGGGCAGTTCGGTGCGCCAGGTGCGTCGGCAATCGGCGAAACAGATCTCAAGGGCGACCTGCGTTTCACTGAGTTGATTTGCGATCTCATCGGCTCGATCCGTCAGGTCAAGACTCTGGAATCTCAACAGGCGGGACTGGCACAATTCTTCTCGCCGGCCGTCATCGAAGCCGTCCGCACAGCTGGCGGCGAAGACATCCTGGAACCACGCGAGGCTGACATCTCGATCCTCTTCTGCGACGTTCGAGGGTTCTCGAAAAAGTCGGAAGAAGCGAAAGACCTGCGTGAACTCCTCGACCGTGTCAGCGAAGCGCTGGGCGTGATGACCGCAGGCATCATTCGCTATGACGGAGTGATCGCGGACTTCCAGGGTGACGCCGCTCTTGGCTTCTGGGGATGGCCCGGCGAAAGTGAAGAGGGACCGATCGCCGCTTGTCGCGCAGCTGTTCATATTCACCAGGCGTTCCGCCGAGCAAACAGCACTCCGGATAACCCGCTTTGCGGATTCTCGGTCGGAGTCGGAATCTCACACGGACGAGCAATCGCCGGCCGCATCGGAACTACAGAACAGATCAAAGTGGGAGCCTTTGGCCCGGTGGTCAACATGGGCGCACGGCTTGAGACCATGAGCAAACAGTTAAGAGCGTCGATCGTGATCGACGAAGTCACAGCCGGCTATGTTCAGAAACTATCCGACAGCGACCTGCGTTGCCGTAAACTGGCCAGAGTCAGACCAGTAGGCATGAAGACGGACATGACCGTCTTTGAATTACTGCCGCCGGTCGCTCAAGACGACACGGTCAGCGACGAAACCGTGACAACCTACAACAAGGCGGTCGATGCATTTATCAGCGGCGACTGGGCGAACTCCATGGAGCTGCTGAATCGAGTTCCGGCAGACGATAAGACGAAAGAATTTCTGCTGGATTTCGCCACCGCAAACAACAACCAACCGCCTCAGGACTGGGCCGGCGTCATTCACATGACCCGCAAATAACCAACACACTACATCAGGTACCCGTGCAGCAGCACCACAATCGGAAGGACGGGTAAGACTCGTGAAAATTACTTTGGTTGAGTCGTCGGTCGGGCATGGACCGCGGCAACAGATCCTGGCTTCATACATCGTTAACGATTCGATCGTGATCGATGCGGGAAGTATCGGCTTTGTGTCGCCGCTCGATGTGCAGAAGCAGGTGAAGCATGTCTTCATTTCGCATTCACACACGGATCACCTGGCCTCGTTGCCGATCTTCATCGACAACGTTTATGTGCCGAGCCCGGAGTGCCCGACGGTGTACGGGAACGCCGACGTTCTGGATTGTCTGCAGAAGCACGTGTTCAACGAACGAATCTGGCCGGACATGATCCGTCTGTCAGGTGAAGAAACTCCCTTCCTGAAGCTGGAAGAAATTCACAGCGAAACAACGGTCGAAGTCGGCGGTGTCAAAATTACGCCTGTCGCGCTCGATCATATTGTTCCGGCATTAGGCTTCATCCTCGAAGATGACGAAGCAACGATCGCCATTGTCTCGGACACCAATCCGACACACCGAATCTGGGAAGTCATCAACGAACAGAAGAATCTGCAGGCAGTGTTCCTGGAATCAAGCTTCCCCAATCACATGGGCTGGCTCGCTGAGAAAGCGATGCATCTCACCCCTGAAATGTTTGCCGGTGAACTTAAGAAACTAACACAGCCTGCACGCATCATCGCGATTCATATCAAGACCGCGTTTGACGAGCAGATCAAAAAAGAGCTGACCGAATTGAATCTGCCGAACGTTGAAATCGGCGAACCGGGAAAGACGTACGAGTTTCATTGAGCGATCAAACTGAAACCCGACCACCGTTGTACGTGTTTGCCGGAGGCGGCACGGGTGGGCATCTTGCCCCCGGCATCGCCGTTGCCGAAGAACTTCGCCGCGAACAACCTGACTGTCGGATTCGATTCGTCGGTTCCGGTCGGCCAGTCGAGCAGCAAATGCTCGAACCAACTGGCTTCGAGTATTCAATCCGCGAAACGCTTTCGCTTCATGCGGCAAAACGCCGGCCGATGCGGTTTGCACGATCTCACTGGCAAGCTTTTCGAGCATCGTGTCGCGACATCGACAACGACCGACCGGCTGCCATCATCGGCCTCGGAGGATTCGCCAGCGTCCCGTTGGCAGTGGCAGCTCACAAACGCAATGTTCCCTGCCTGCTGCTTGAGCAGAACACGGTTCCGGGGAGAGCCAATCGTTGGCTGTCGAGGTGGCATTCAATCTGCCTGACGTTCGAAGAATCCGCAAAGTACTTACCGGCACGAGCCGTCTCGCATTTAACCGGCAATCCACTCCGTGCAGAGATTCGCGAACTCGCCGCCTCGAATCATCAACTCCCATTCTCTCCCCGAACTCTGCTGGTGCTTGGGGGGAGCCTTGGCTCGCGTCAGGTTAATGACTCGATCGTGAACGCCGTGAGCGAACTTCAATCTGAGTTTTCAGGCTGGAGAATCGTGCATCAAACCGGCTCGGAAGGAACGGAGTCCGCACGCGAGGCCTACACAAAACTCGGCATTGCTCATGAGGTAGCTCCCTTCTTCAACGATGTGCCGGCTCGTCTGGCGGCCACAACCCTGGCCGTCGCCAGAGCAGGGGCCACAACGTTGACAGAACTCGCTGCCGTGGGAATTCCCGCATTGCTCATCCCATACCCGACCGCAGCCGATGATCACCAGACAAAGAACGCTCGGTTTTTCGCCGACGCGCAGGCGGCAGAAATCGTCGCCTCGCCGAACCGAAGCTTCGCACCAGTTGAACTCGCCGCGACGTTGCGTCCGTTGCTGACTGATCAGCAACAATTAATCAGCATGAGTCAGGCCATGAAAAACCTTGGCAAACCGAATGCGGCATCCGAAGTCGCTGCCATTCTGCAACGACTGATTGGCTGACTGAATGAATCCATTGCCCGCCGCCAGCCAGCTCGCATGACCAGCCAGCAATCGCTCGGAGCATCGATCAATGATTGATGACAAACTCGTTCGAGTTCAGCAGTGACCAGAAAATGTCCTGCAGGCCGACGACCGGATCGCTGTACTTGCCCTTGGCGTAGACATCGTTAAACGCGTCGAGTTCTGTGGGCGTTGGTTCTCGAGACAGTGCGACCAGAAACAAAGTTTCGATCTTTGCCGGCGTGTTTTTATTCCTTGAGCGTGCCGCTCGAGTCGCTGCCAGACGAGCCTGAGCCGCAGTCTTCGGAGCATTTTTCGAATCTTCGTCCGGTCGGCCAGTGGCGGACAGAACGACTTTCCGCAAAAAGCTACCACTGCCTCCCCCAAGAGCATTGTTCATCAACTGCCCGTTCATCAGCAGCAGAGCCTGTGGGATCGTGCCGTTGAAAGATGTGCTTTCGTCGTTCTCGTCGGTCCCGAATGTTTGAACAAACTGCCGTAGCCAGGTGGCTCGTTGTGCTTCGGCCTGGTCCGATGTTCGGCCAGCCTGATCGGCCGCCGTGGCGATCAGCAGTGAATCGTAAAGCTGCTCGGCGCGGAACTGCTTGAGGTACATGTGGCTGAAAATCGGCATCTCGCCTGCGGCTGGATTGTCGTCGAGATTCGCTTCGTTGAATTTGCTGGTCAGGTTGTAAGCGTCGCTGGCGGCGATCCACCGAATCAACCGCTTGTTGTCGTAACCGGCTTCCCGGAACTGGCCAGCCAGGTACTTCAGCAATTCCGGATGCGATGCCTGATTGTGCGGCCCCATGTCGTCCACTGGCTTTGTAAAGCCATAGCCAAACAGATCTCCCCAGACGCGATTGACCTGGGTTTCCGCGAGGAACGGTTTGCTGGGATCGGTAATGTAGTTCGCAAGTTCTTCGCGCGGCTTCGCGAGTGCTTGTTTCTGACCGCGATTGCGAAGTTCCAGGATATCGACCGTCACGTCTAACTCAGCGATCTGCGCACCATCGCCGTCGAAAAACTGACGCCGCGCGGACTGCATCGTGCCGTTGCGTTTTTCGAAGTCGACCATCGTTGCGGCGGGAGCGTCGGTCAGAGTGACCGCCCCACGGTTCGGATTTCCCTGGCGGCGAGTCCCGCGGAAGAAAGCGTTCATCCCCCAGAACTGAGCCTGTTGCCAATCGTTAAAAGGGTGATTGTGGCACTGCGTGCATTGCAGTTGCCGGCCAAGAAACAACCGCGACGTGATCGACGTCGCCGGGACGGCCATTTCGTTCAGATGGCTGGAGAGAAAAACGACGGCACCGTTCTTGTCGCTGCTCCCCTCAGCTGTGAGCAACTCTTTGACGAACTGATCGTACGGGATGTTTGTGTAGATCGCGTTTCGCAGCCAGCGGTCCAGCGACGCTCGCCCACCGCCTCGATTATTCGCCCGCCCGACAAGCAGGTTGCCCCAGATGCTCGCCGAGTTGCGGATGTAGTCCTCGTTGTCGAGCAGCTGATCAACGAAACGTTCCCGCTTGTCGCGTGCTTCGGATTCGAGAAATACTGTCAGCTCTGAGTAAGTCGGGATGCGGCCAATAATGTCCAGCGAGGCTCGCCGGGCGAACTCAGCATCATCCGCTCGCTCAGACGGAGTGACTTCATTGTCCTCCCAACCCTGCTGAATGCGCTGATTGATGTTCTCGACGATTTCCGAATCCGAGTCAGCTCGAACAACCGGCGCGGCAAGCCCGCCGGCAATCGCCACTGCGCAAAAAGCTGCCAGGAACCGTACCGCTGATAAATGATTCATTTGCTGCTCCGCCTTGAATGATCGACAACCGATCGTTTTGCCGTAACGTAAGTTTTGACGCAAAGTCGCGACAACGCAAAGCATCACAGAACACATTCAAATTTTGAACCACGAATGGACACGAAGAAACACGAATAGCAGACTACCATGGCGGGAATCATTCGTGTCTATTTGTGTCCATTCGTGGTTCGTTTTCAATGAGCAGTCATGAAAGTGTTTTGGCGTTTTGTCGGCCAATTTCAATCGCCACTTTTCAGCAAATGATGCCGCAGCAGATTCAGTGCTCCCTTGGCCGCTCGCGGGCGAGCGATGGCCGGGTCGACCAGAATTTTGTGTTCGTGAACCTCGTTGACGTTTTCACCGGCCAAAGCAATGAACGATGTCGCCGGTTCGCCGGGAGCTGATGGTGCGGTGAACGGAGAAATCGACAGCGCGAAATCGCTTTCGAAACGTCGTCGCGCGTTCTGTGCCATCTCCAGAGTCTCTTCGGCTGAAACGAGACTCATTGCCCCGGCACCGGAGTCTGCATCGGCCGCTCCGTCGTCATCGCCGAGCGAGATTACAACGCTCGGCGACGCGTTCAGCACGACTCCGCCCAGGAAGCACGAGTCCGCTCCGGGCGTTGAACTCAGCATTTGTGCCAGCAGTCCGCGAGTGCCTGCTTCGACAGTCGTGATCGCCATGCCGCGCCGCAGCAACATGCTGACGACGGATGACTCGAGGGTGTGATCGTCCTCGCCGAAAATCAGTGCCCCCAACTTTTCAGCGATCAACGATTTCGTTTCGGCGATCGCGTTGTCACATTCTTGAATGCTTGATCCATGAGCGGCGATTCTCAGGCTGATCGTGGCTGACGACGCTGTGATGCCGACTTCCGGATTGCGGTCACGCGCGGTCAGGTCTCCGAGCATCTCTTCGATGTTTGATTCCCCCTGCCCGAAACAATGGACGCTGCTGCGACGGATGACCCGTTCGCCTTGCGGCAATCGCGGCAGCACCTGCTCGCGGTACATGATTTTCATTTCGCTCGGCACGCCGGGCATCGCGGCCAGCAGACTCGGTGATCTGCCTTCGCGGGCCACTTCCATCCAGACACCCGGAGCGGTTCCGACCGGGTTATGCAGCACTTCGCTGCCAGCCGGAAACATCGCCTGAATCTTATTCCGCTCGGCCATGACTCGGCCGCGTTTTTCGAACAGATCCTGGATGAACTTCAGCGATGGTTCGTCAAGGACGAGTTCCGTGCCGGTCAGTTCGGCGATCAGCTCTCGTGTCAGGTCATCGAGCGTCGGCCCGAGTCCGCCTGTCACGAGCACAATGTCTGAACGCTCGACCGCCGTCTGAAAAACTTCGAGCATCGTCTGCCGGTCGTCAGCCATCGTCGCGTGAAAATGAACGGGGATGCCGATTTCGGAAAGCTCGGTACTGAGCCACTGACTGTTGGTGTCGAGCTTCGCCCCGCTGGTGAGTTCGCTGCCGATCGAAATAATCTCTGCCTTCATGGCGACTTAGTTCCTGACGGTTCCGCAGTTCGATTCGTGAATTGGTTGATTAAGGCTGTCTGGTCAGGCTGCGTCCGCGTCTTCGCTCAACAATGGTTTTGTAGCGTCCATGAGAAGTCCGCAAACACCTGAAAAGAAAAACGCCCCGGCACAGACCAGAAACATCATGTTCCATTCTCGAAGCCCGGGTGTTTCGCCCAAGTAGTAATCGTAGATCAACGGCGAAACCGCGGCACCTAAGTTGCCCCACATATTGCCCCAGCCGAGAACCGATCCCACCTGCCGGCCGCCGATGTCCTGGGTAAAGGCCCAGACCGATGGCGTGCCAAAGTCCGTCGAAAACGCCACGACCGAAAACAGTCCGACGAACACCCATGGAGTGTTCAGCAGCGAAGTTTCGGGGAACAACGTCGTAATACCGACGCAGCAAAGGTAAGCCGACAGCGCGACGACTCGAGAACCCGCAATCGGAAGCCGGCGGCCCCATTTCACTCCGAGTTTCACTGCAAGGATGTCAGTGACCTTTCCCCCTGACATCATGCCGAGCATCCCGATCAGCACGGGAGTCATCGCCATCGTGCCACGTTCAAGAATAGGCACGCTGTGAACGTCCAACAGGTAACGAGACAACCAGGTCACCAGAAAAACCCAGCCGACGTTGGTGCCCCACTGCGAGAAGCAGCTGCACCACATGTTGAAGCTCATCACGAGTGCTTTGATCGGAGCAGGTTCCAGCTTTTGTCCGTCATGCTTCGCGAGATCTTCGCGGCCTTTCAGGATCAACGCATGCTCGGCCTTGTTACTCCATGAATGAACTTCGGGTCGATTGTGGAAGAAGATCCAGAAGAAGGCGGCCACGAAGATTCCGGCAAAACCGTAGATATACATGATCGGCCGCCACCCTTTGCCGTAGAGCTTCGCCAGCCCTCTCGGAAACACTCCTTCCAGCAGAAAGCGATGAAACCGGACTCGCTGGTCGTCTGAAAGTTCTTCGCCCTCGTTAACAAGGGCCAGCATCCCGAGACCTTCTTTGGGCAACTTCACCTCGCCCATCTGCTGCTCATTGTAGATTTCGTCCGCCTCGATGATCTGATTCAGCATGGCAGCGAGGTCTTCGGGATCAACTCCCGAATACTCTTTCGTTTCGTCGTCACCGGTCCCTTCGACCGTAACCGTCGCGGCGTCCAGTTTTTCGATATCGCCTTGGGTGAGGTGAGCACGCAGTGAGCTTGCTTTCCCATCGACCTGCAGTCGTTCGATCACCTCGCTGGAAATCAGTACGTCTTTGGGAAAAATCTCGACCGGAGTTCCCATCGGCACGAATTGGACAATCAGATAAGCGGTGAGTACTGGCGCCAAAGCACCACCGATGCGGCCGCCGTTGGCAACGATCGCGCTCGCGCTTCCGCGAGCCGTAACCGGCATCCAGCGTCCAACAATCGATGCGGCTGTCGGATACGCTCCTGCCTGACCGAATCCCAGACCAAGCCGTGACACAATCAACATCGCAAAACTGTTGGCCGCGCCAATCAATCCGGTGAAGAAAGACCAGGTCAGGATGTAAATTACAAGCATGATCCTCGCGCCGTACCGATCGCTCAGCCAGCCGGAAGGAACCTGAGCCAATGCGTACGACCAGAAGAAGGCGCTGAGAAACCATTTCACCTGTCCCTGCGTCATCCCCAGATCCTGGCGGATGTAGTCAACGGCGAAGGAAACGCAGAACCGGTCGAGGTACAGAAGAAACGACATCAGCGTCGCCGCGGCGACGATCAGATAACGAACTTTGGTCGCTCGTTGGGTCGTGGCTGTTTCGGCCATGTCGATTCTTTCCACCAGGGACAGGCTGACTTTCAACGCAGAGAAGCAGAGATTCGCAGTGTAAAACGCGGAGAACCGTTTGGGGCCTCTCCGTTCTCTCTGAAATCCTCAGCGCACTCTGCGTTCAAAAACTTCTTTTCTGACTGATCTCAGTCGCTCTCAAACCATCGGAAACAGAATTGCGCCGACGATCGTGACGATCAGCCCGACGACGCCCATCAGCGTCGTCATCGGCGTGATGTATTTCAGACCTTCGCCTTCGGTCATACCGCTCATGCGAGTGATCACCCAGAATCCGGAATCGTTCATCCAGGCGATCGGCTTGGAACCGCAACCGATTGCCAGTGCCAGGTAAACCGGATGAAACGGCAGCGATCCCGATTGAGCCAGGCCTCCCAGAATCCCGACGGCCGTCATCATGGCGACTGTCGCCGAACCTTGAGCTGTTCGGATCGCTGCGGTGATCAGCCAGGCCATCGTGATGATCATGGCCGGCGACGTTACCGACAGATCCTGAATCAGAGTCGCGACTCCCGTTGCCTGAAGTGTCTTGCCGAACGCTCCGCCGGCAGACGTAATCAGGATGATGATTCCACCGCTGGCGAGTGACGCTCCAACGGCGTCGGCCAGCTCTTTGCGTGAGAGTCCGCGAGACCGAATCAATGTCAACATGGCAATCATGGCTGACAGAATCAGAGCAATATTCTTGTCGCCGAGCGTGGCTGCGATGGTGGCGACCGTCGGCGACATCTCGACTTCCAAAGCCTTGATGACGCTGTAGCCGGCGATCAGCACGACAGGCAGAACAATGGGGAGTATCGAAAGCCAGAGCGGCGGCAGTTCTGATTCTTTGCGGTTGGACAGTGCTTCCAGATCCTTCAGCGAAAAATCGGACGTCTCACGCAGCGGCAACGTCCAGATTTTGTTGGCAAACATCGACGCGTACAGATAACCGAATCCCGCGGTAAAAAATCCGACACAGCAGCCCGCGATGATCATCATGCCGATATCGACTCCGAGTTCCTCAGCGACGACCAGCGGTCCCGGCGTCGGCGGAACCAGCGAGTGCGCCATCGTCGCTCCCGCCACGATCGTCAGTACGAAGAGCAGATAGTTACGACCGGTCCGAAGTTGCATCGCCTTACCGAGCGGAATCATCAGATAGAAGACCGTGTCGAAAAACACCGGCACTCCCAGCAGAAATCCGCTGAACACAAACGAAAGCGGAGCGAACTTTTCGCCGAACTTCGCGAGAGCCGTACGCACGATTCGGTCCGCCGCTCCGCTATCCAGCAAACATTTTCCGATGATCGACGCCATGGCGATCAGAATGCCAATCTTCCCGGCGGTGCTTCCGAACCCCGAAGCAACGCGGGACGCGACCGTCTGTTTGGACTCTTTCACCGCCGACGCGTAGAGGTGAGGTTCGATGACGAAATCACCAACCTGCGGGCGGTGGTCAGCAGGTTCGTCGACAGCGACCATGACCAGATTGGTGTCGGGGGGATCTTCGCCGGTGTTGGACCCCAGTCCGTTCACAGGGCGGATCCGGGGAATGAAGACTTCGTAAGAATCTCCCTTGCGCCGAAGCAGCATGTATTCGCGATCGGTCGGGAACTTCTTCTTGTCCGAGATTCCGACCAGCACGTTCGTCGCTGGAGTAAGACTGCCGTCCAGATCGGCTCGGTCGTACTCAATATTTTCGGTGTAGGTGACCTTTGTCGCGCTTTTGCTGATTTCGTAGTTCTGCGTGGCTGACGGCGGAGTCATGATCGCGACGACCAACGCAGCAAACGTCAACGCCAGGAACGCATGCAGCCGCAACGCCAGGATTCCTCCAATGACGATCAGCATTCCGGTGCACAGCGTCACGATCGTCCAGATTGCAGAAGCTTCCATCGATGACATTCCTGGTAGGTCAGGCTGTGCCTGACGAAGTCGTGTGACTCAACTCGCGAATTGTCGGTCTAATTCGAACGCTGAATTGAGGATCATTCAAAGCCTCGCACCACGGATGGCTCAGATTAGTACGGATATTAAGGATGCGTTCTGGAAACATCCTCGCTGATTCCCATCATGAGTTTGGGATATTGAGAACTGGAAACGATTGCTCCATTGAACATCCTTTAAAATCTTTTTTCATCCGAGTAATCCGTGGTTAGGTATTAGCAACGAGGCCGGCCGGTTACCGGGTAAGCCGTATCCTGGAAGCCTTTGCCGCTGTGCTCGCCGACCGGAATCAGGTCGTCGATGAAGTCTTCGTCCGCCGCCGTGATCTCGACATCCAGGCACTTCATGTTGTCTTCGAACTGTGCCTGAGTCTTCGGCCCGAGAATGATCGACGTCAGGATTGGATTCGCCAGGCACCACGCCAGAGCGAAGTGTGTCGGCTCGCAGCCCTTCGTGTTTCGTGCGTAGTCGGCGATCTTCTGCGAAAGCTCGATGCTGGCATCGCGCAACTCGGCCTGCTGCATCCGCGGATCGTTGCGCGAAGCGCGGCTGCCTTCGGGGTAGCCTTCGCCGAGTTTGTACTTGCCGGTCAGGATGCCTCGGGCGAGTGGCGAATAACTAACGACGCCGAGTCCCTTTTCCTGGCACATCGGCAGAACTTCGACTTCGATGTCACGGTTCATAATGTTGTAAAGCGGCTGCAGCACGGAGAACGCGTGCAGGTTCAGCTTGTCGCTCGTCCAGAGTGCTTCGCAGATCCGCCATGCTCGAAAGTTCGAGCACCCGATGTAGTGGACCTTGCCCGAACGAACCATGTCGTCGAGAGCCCGCATCGATTCTTCGATCGGCGTCGAGTAGTCCGGCGCGTGGTAATAGTAGATGTCGATGAAGTCGGTATTCAGCCGCCGCAGGCTCTCGTCCAGAGCGTGCATCAGGTGCTTACGACTGGCTCCCTGATCGTTGGGCCCGTCGCCCATCTTCTGGGCGCCCTTGGTCGCCAGCACGACGTCGTTTCGTCGGTCGGCGATCGCCTTGCCAGTGACGACTTCCGATTCCCCGCCCGCGTACATGTCGGCGGTATCGATGAAGTTGACTCCCAGATCATTCGCCTGGTGAATGATTTTGATTGAGTCTGCTTCGCTGGTCTGTCCTCCGAACATCATCGTTCCGAGGCAGATGGGTGAGACTTTGACGCCAGCTTTTCCGAGATTCCGGTAGTCCATCACGATTCCTGCTGCTGTGAATTCACAAAGACGAGGTCACATCGACGAAGCCCGATTATTGAGCCTCACAGTCAGGATGTCACGCCGGGCAGCAGATTCGCTTGATGAGCGATTCTCACAGGTCAGGCTCTGCCTGACGGAGTCTGGAAGTGGCGATTTCTGGTCATCAACTCCGGGACGGTAATCCTGGGCATTACTTTCAAACTTCGTCAGGCAGAGCCTGACCTACTGATGTCAGCGCACAAAAAAAAGCGTGACGGATGACCGAAGTCATCCGCCACGCTAAGACCGACGGTAACAAGTGCGGGCCAACGCCTGTTACCGCTGAGACTCCCTTAATGCATTCGATGTGCCAACCGCCTGAAAAACTTCACAAAGTCAAGATTTTCTCTGTCGGACAATCTATTCGTTTGAGTCTACGCTAGTGCCGGGTGTTGCGGTATGACGCAGATTGTAAAGTGCAGTATTCCACACTGCTGCGTTTTGCATCAGTTCTCGGCAGAATCATCCGAGCACTTTGCTGCATTGGAGTGTGCTGATCGGTTCATTGTTTTCAGTTTCCGTCTGATTTAAGGCGTGCATCAAATTACCTGTGAAACGGGTGTTTCATTTAGCGGCAGAGAGTGGATCGCCGTTGTCCTTCATCCAACGATGGAGAGTCGTCGCCATCCCGATCCGAGTTCTGGCCTGTTTTGGATCGTCTGAGAGGTCGTGCAGTTCGTCAGGATCCTCGGAAAGATGGAACAGCTGGACCTTGTTGGCTGCCGGGTACTCGATGTACTTCCACCCGGAGTAGCGGATCATCCTTTGAAATGTGCGAAAGTACCCCACAACGAACGGATGAATCTGTTCCTTTTCGCCGAGCAGAGCTGGCTGGAGACTTCGGCCGTCAATCCGTTCCCCCGGACCTTTAACGCCGGCCAGGTCACAAAGTGTTGGAAACAGGTCCCTTAAGTAGCACTGCGTGGCCAGCCGCTTACCTTGTGAAACGCCCGGCCCGCGCATGACCAATGGCACTCCGATTGTGTGCTCGTACATGCTCTGCTTGCCGCGCAGGCCATGGCTGCCAACGCCGAGGCCATGGTCGCTGGAAAAGACAACGATCGTGTTCTCCAGCTCGCCGCTGGCTTCCAACGCTTTCAGAACACGGCCGATCTGAGCGTCCATGTGCGAGATCACCGCGTAGTAAGCAGCCAGCTCGCCGCGAGTTTCTTCCGGAGTTCGCGGCCAGGCAAACAGCTTCTCATCGCGACCGTCGAAGTTGCCATGATCGAACGGGTGCCGAGCGGCGAAATTCTTCGGCAGCGGCATCTTCGCCGCGTTGTACATCGCTCCAAACTTTGGATCGACCATCAACGGATCATGTGGAGCGGTAAAGTTGACGTGAACGAAAAATGGTTTGTCACTCGGCTGTTCAAGCAACTCGATTGCCGCGTCGGCAAATTTCTCGCTGATGTCCGACGTCAGTCCGACTCCGCGTTCCGGAAATTTCATTCCGTCGTCCGACTGAAATATCCAGCCTCGATATCCAGTGACCGGTCGTCCGAACCAGTCGACTTGAGGCTTGTACCACTTGCCTCCGCCGCCCCGGTAAAGACCGTTCGTCTTTGCATAACCTCGCTCAATCGGAGCTCCGTCGTTGTGCCATTTCCCGACGTACGAAGTCTCGTACCCCGCATCTGTAAACCACCGAGCCATCAGCGGCAGCTCGGGATCGATCGGTTTCCCAAAGTCGATGACACCACTCCGAAAGCTGGAGCATCCCGAAAGAATCTCGGCACGACTGGGAGTACAGATTGGATTTCCGCACGTTGCTCGCGTAAACGCCGTACCTTCTCGAACAAGCCGATCAAGATTCGGAGTTCGAATCACGTCATTGCCCAACGCGGAAATCGTGTCGGGCCTCTGATCATCGCTCACGATCAACAGAACGTTCGGCCGCTCCGCCGACACAGCACTTCCGCTGGCCAAGGAGCAAACTATGACAACCAGAAATCGCAGGAAGCATGGCGACGAGCATCGAAGATTGAGACATGTCATGTTTCACCCACTGAAACGGACTATCGAAAAGGAATACTCTTAAGCAAGTCGGTGATATCTATCCGCTACTCGCACTCAGGTGAACCACCAATGGACACGAATAAACACAAATTTCAAGGATCTTGTGTCAGAGCTATTCGTGTTTCTTCGTGTCCATTCGTGGTTCCATTTCCTGGAGCATTAGTTGAAGCCGAACTGCTCGTTCCGGCCTGCGACCTTAAAGACTACGCGCCTTCAACATAGTTTGTCACGGATGCCAATCATCGGGACGTTTTGCGACGACACAAAAATGGCCCGGCAGAATCCGTTTCTACCGGGCCATTCGATTTTTCGTCCGTCGCGAACGCACGCAGGTCGAAGGTTCGATCCGAAGGCAGCGTTATGCTTCGTCGAGTAGATCGACCGCTTCAAAGTTCTTGCCTTCCAGCATTTCCAGGCTCGCTCCGCCGCCGGTGCTGATGTGCGAAACTTTGTCCGCAAATCCAAGCTGCTGAATTGCCGCAGCGCTGTCGCCGCCGCCGATGATGCTCGTGCTGTCGCCGTCGGCGATCGCCTGAGCGACCATCGTCGTTCCCGCATCGAATGGCGGAATTTCGCAGACGCCCATCGGGCCGTTCCAGACGACGGTCTTTGCAGTCAGAACGGTTTCGGCGTACTTCTTTGCCGTCTCTGGTCCAATGTCGAAGCCTTCAAAGCCGACGGGAATGTTGCCCGCTTCGACAACGCACTTATTGCAGTCGCCGCTGAAGTCGTCGCCGCAGTGCGTGTCTGTCGGGAGTTCGAGTTTGTCGCCGCCTTCTTTCAGCAACTCTTTAGCGAGTTTGACATAGTCATGCTCGACGAGACTCTTCGCGACGTTGCGTCCTCTGGCCAGTTCAAAGGTGTAGGCCATCGCGCCGCCGACCAGCACTTTGTCGCAGATCGTCAGCAGGTTGCGGATAACGTTGATCTTGTCCGAGACTTTGGCCCCGCCCACGATGGCAACGAAAGGACGCTCGGGATTTGCGATGGTGTCGGCGAGGTATTTGATTTCCCTTTCCACAAGGAACCCGACGACTCGTGGCTTTCCTTCCATCTTCAAAGGCACGAGGTACATCGACGAGTCCGTACGGTGACAGGTACCAAACGCGTCGTTCACGTAGACATCGCCAAAGGTCGAGAGCGTTTCAGCAAACGGTTCTTTGACGTTGTCTTCTTCCTTGCGATCTTCGCCCGGATTGAAGCGAACGTTCTCCAGCACGAGCACCTGTCCCGGCTTTAGCGCTTCGACTTTAGCTTTCGCATCGTCGCCGACGGTGTCCGTGGCGAAGGCGACATCCTGCCCGATCAGTTCGGCAAGTTTCTCAGCGGCTGGCTTCAGGCTCATCGCCGGCACTACTTTGCCTTTCGGTCGTGAAAGGTGGCTCATCAGGACAAGGCTGCCGCCTCGTTCCAGCACCGAGTTGATCGTCGGCAGAGCCATCCGAATTCGCAGGTCGTCCGTCACGTTCAGATCGTTGTCCAGCGGAACGTTAAAGTCCACGCGAACGAGGACTCGCTTACCGGAAACGTCGACATCTTTGATCGTCTTCTTAGCCACTTCAAACGGCTCCTGAGAGTTCTGGCCGAGCGA
>CALDJX010000037.1 GCA_937899075.1 uncultured Planctomyces sp.
TCGTCTCGCCCGGAGACGGCAGCGATTCGCTGGCCAACTCGGTTAACAACTTCATTGTATTTTTGATTCTTCGAGAGCTGCTCTTTGCTCAGGATATCCTTGTAGGCATCCTCGCCCAGGCTGATCTCCTGCGTCTCCGGCACGAGGACCAGCTTACGGCGACCGCTGACCGGCGTCGTCTGGCAGCCCCAGGCGATGAAGCAGGCACCAAGCAGCGAGCAGATTACAGCGAGTTGATACCGGCGCGCTGACACGCCGGACTGATGGCGTAGAGTCATTGCTGAAACCTCGGTGGGTGAGATGTGGATGGGAGTTTTGAGAGAGCGACTCCAGCAGGACGCGGAGCCGAATGTGATTTGGGTTTCGGCCGGACGGCCGCCGCGAAGGATGCGGGGAGGGTGGGAAGTGTCTTTGAATTGTCGAAAATGCGGCAAGATCAGTTCGATAAGTGGCGGTTTTACGGAATTGGCGAGCGGCTGGCGTCAGCCTGCCGGCCTGATTCAGTCGCGATTCTGCCAGTCGGCTGACGCCGACCGCTCGCCGGTTGCTCACGTTTAGCGAACTCGGGTTCGCCAGACGCTGGCTGCGGATGGGGCCGGAACGAACATTCCCGACGCTGCCGCCGTTCGAGGAGCGATTGACCGTGTCGGTCGAGATGGTTCAGGGGTTGCCGCCAGAACCGGCGTCCATTCGCCCGAGTTCGAAGCCTGAGGGATTTCCAGGAATGAGGGGTTTGGAACTGGACCGGTTGCGGAAGGTGCTGCTCCTGATGAACCAGTTGAATTCAGCGGCTGAAGTTCGCGGCCGAGTTGAACAGGGCCGGACCGTGGCGTCATCGGCAAAGCCACTGGCCCGCCGATTGTCATCGGGTTTGAGGCATAGGGGCTTCCGATAATCGGTCCCAGCACGACCGGTGAAGAACCGACGATTGCTGGCGAGCCAGCGAAGCCTGAATGATTGTGGGCGTGGGACGTCCAGGTGTTGCCCGTTCCGCAAGCGTTGCAGCCCGACGCGACGTGACCGGTGACTCGTGGCACCATGGTTGTTCGTTGTTGATAGGTCACCTGCGGCACTCGCTGAGAAACCTGGTAAGGCACCTGGTTGTAGACTGTCTGCTGTTGATAAGTCGTGGTGGGAATCTGCTTCTGAACCATTCTCGGAACCCAGACTTTCTGCCAGCCGCCTTCGTCGACGGTGACAGTCTGTTGAGTTGTCACCGGAACGGTCACGGTCTGAGCCTGCGTGCGGTACTCGGTCCGCGTGACGTCTCTGTAGGTAACGACGGGCGTCGTCTGAACCTGAGGCTGCATGGTGAACTGCGGCTGGGGCGGCATTTGAGTCTGGCAACGACAAGGATTGACCTGGCAACTCCGGCAGGGATTGCACGTCCGGCAGCCAAACAATCCGTGATTGCAGAAAACGCCAGCCGAAAGCGACACGGGAACAACCTGCGAAAGAGTCAGCAGAACGACTGACACCGCTCCGGTTTGCAGAAGACGTCGCATTTCAAAACTCCTTATTCCCATTCAGTTTACCGGGCAGGACTCCTTGCCGACCGGCGGCCGCAGAAGACGAGGGAAGCGCAAGGCTCTCCGCGGATCAGCGGCCTGCAGGAATAATCGGCACAACCAGCAGACTCGCTTGAGTCAACCTGACTTAACATTTTGAGTTGGGCCGACGGCCGGACTTCGGGTCGGTTTTCAGCCGTCGCCAAAGCAGCAACACTTCTGGCCACTACGACGAACCGTCTCCGAAGTCGCGAGACTCCGACGACGACAGACATCAGATGCACTGATCACAGCCGAATGACGGAAGGAACTCACTTGTCAGACTCCATCGAACGAAACGCCGCAGGCATCCCCATCAGGTCTCTCGGCCGGAGCGACATCGAGGTATCGATTCTTGGCTTTGGCGGTGGGCATTTCTGCCGCAAGCATCTGGCTCAAGCAGACTCAGTGCGGCTGGTTCATGAAGCTGTCGACTCTGGGATTTCATTCTTCGATAACGCCTGGGAGTATCACGGCGGCGAATCCGAACGGCGCATGGGCATCGCGTTGGAAGGCGGGCGTCGTGAGAAAGTCACGCTGATGACCAAGGTCTGCGCGCGAGACCGGAAGACCGCTGAGGAGCAACTCGAAACCAGCCTGCAGCGGCTGAAGACCGACGTCATCGACGTCTGGCAGTTTCACGAAGTGATTTACGACAACGATCCGGATTGGATCTGCGCGGTCGATGGAGCACTCGCTGCAGCCGAAGCGGCTCGTCAGGCGGGCAAGGTGCGGCTGATCGGTTTTACCGGTCACAAACACCCGGACATTTTCAAGAAGATGCTCGATCAGGACTTCGAATGGGACACCGTCCAGATGCCGACGAACGTCGTCGACGCGCACTACCGGAGCTTCCAGAATGAAATTCTGCCGATCCTCAACGAGCGAGGCATCGGGTGCATCGGCATGAAGAGCCTCGGCGGGGAAGGGCAACTGATTACCGACGCCGGACTGACGCCGTATCAATGCCGCGCGTACGCGATGTCGCTTCCGATCAGCACGCTGGTTTCCGGAATTCAGTCTCCGGAAAACCTGGCACAGGATCTGGAAATCGCTCGCAACTTTCAGCCGATGACGAACGACGAAATGGTCGAGCTTCAGAACCAGGTGTGCGACAAGTCGCTCGATGGCCGCCTCGAATGGTTCAAGAGCACGCAGTTCTACGACTCAGCCTACCACCGCGATCAGCACGGCTTCCCGTCGATCGGCCACGTCAGCGGCAACCTCGACTAAGCTGACTCAAGTACCTGGCTGACGCAAAGTCGCAGAGACGCGAAGGTCCGCAAAGAATCAGAGCCACCGAATAACTTTGCGAATCTCTGCGTCTTCGCGGCTTTGCGTCAGCGTCGCCTGCCGGCATGAGATCGACTCAAAATGCCAGGAAGTTTCGCAGCATCTGGATTCCCTGGTCAGCTGTGAGATAGCTTTCCGGGTGAAACTGGACGCCGTGGACGCAGAACTTGCGGTGTCGGATGCCCATGATTTCGCGAGGGTGACCTTCCCATTCGGTCCACGCCGTGACTTCCAGGCAGTCGGGCAGCGACTCTTCAGGAGCGATCAGGCTGTGATACCTGGTGGCCTGGCAGGGAGACTCGATACCCGCGAAGACTCCGCGTCCGTCGTGCAGAATTGGAGACACTTTGCCGTGCATCAGCCGGTCGTGACGGACCACTTTCGCGCCATAGACCTCGGCGATGCACTGATGCCCCAGGCACACTCCCAGTACGGGAATCTTCGGACCGAATTCTTCGATAACCGCTCGCGACAGCCCGGCTTCATTCGGTGTGCAAGGACCGGGCGAAATGATGATCCGCTCGGGCGACAGCGCGGCGATTTCGTCCAGAGTGATCTGGTCGTTTCTGGCAACCTGGATGTCGAGCGTCGAGTCGATCTCGCCGAGTCTCTGGACGAGGTTGTAGGTAAACGAATCGTAGTTATCGAGAACAAAAATCATTGCGTGGCTCGGGGAAGTTGTGCTTCAGAATCGGAGAAATCGGGGCCTGAGGAAGAAGGATCGTTCGATCTTTAAGTGTCGCCTTTCGCTCCGCGAAAGGCGACTATGACATTTATTTGCAGGCGGATCCTAAATCGGTCAGACGACAGACTGCTCAGGATGACGCATTGTTGGCGCGACGGAAAGCGTGCCCGGCTGCCCCATCTTTGTGAGGACAAACTCTGAGCGGGCATGACGGCCTTTGGGGTGAGAGCGGCGAAGCTGCTCAGCCTTCAGTCGAACTCGTAGCGGTCGACGATGTCTCGCACGATGAAGCTGGCAGAATAGCGCCAAAGTCCGGTGGAAGCCTTTGACTCCGCAACGACCTCTGCTAACTCAAATCGAATGCTGTTGTCCTGGCATCGGATTTCCAGAAACAGCTCCCGCCGTGCAAGCCTTTCAGAACAAACAAACTCAACTCCGTTTCCGGTCAGCTCACACAGCCATCCGGAATGGACACAAAAGACTTGTGAATTGCCGTCGAGACCAGCCTCCTCAGCAATCACGATGCGGAGCGGCTGGTCACAAGTTGGTTGAGACGTCTGATCGTCAGCCGAAAGTTTTCGGAGTCGGTCATTACTCGAGTCGGGATCCTGCTTCTGCCGATGCCGATCGACTGAAGACATCGAACGGCCCAAACGCTTGAACGAAACACGCAATGAATAGAGATCGACAAATCCACTTCTGCCGATCGGTTAGAGATTAGAGGAAGTGAGCGTGTTTCTGATCAGACATTTGGTGCCGAAAGACGGAGTTGCGACGAGCCGCGGCGACTTCACCGGTGATAACGATTAGGCCTGGATGTGCCGGTTCTGCGCTTGGGCGTGGAAACGCGGCGCGGTGACGTCTGTCCGTGCAAACCAGGTTGAACATCGAACCGCGGTGTGCCTTGCTTCTGCGATGTGGCAACCCGCAGAAACGTTTCGATGCGTTTACGACTTAACTCACAATGCGTGGCAGCATCGCACATTGTGAGTTTCTGGTGAGAGACTGCTGTCCGCCTCTTAACAACTCATGCGCGGCGGCATGGTTGAACTCACTCGTTCTCAAAGGACTCGACGATGGCGGAAACCCGCCCGAGATCGAGGTCGGTACCAGCTGCCGGAAACTCCGACGGAGCCAGCCACCACTCTTCGGTGAATGATCCGACCTGGCCGGGTTCGAGTCGTTCCCGCGGGCCGATCGGTTCCAGTTCGACTCGTGCACCTTCCGGATACCAGACGGAAATCGTCAGCCCCGCGGCTTCGTTGTAAACGCGATCCGGGTACGTCTTGAACTTCTTAACGAACAGCAGATCGTTCTTCATCGCGTACGCCATCCAGCCGGCGTACGAATCGAAACCGAGTTTTGGTTTCCGTGGCGCGGCGAGAATCTCCAGAAAGCCATCGCGAATGCGGATGTTCGGGTCGACCGGGCGAGCGTTGATCAACGCACCGTCTTCGTACATCACATACTTGTTCGGAAATCGGCTTTGTCCAGCCAGAGGGATCACGCAGATCCCTTCGCCCTGAGCGAACGTGCGGCTCCAGTGGCACCATTCTTTGGTTTCGTCGGACACGTTCATGATCGTCTGGGTGCAGCTCAGGCGGCTGGACTTTGCGTCGAGTTCAAAGTCGCGGACAAGTTGCACTCCGGTTGCTGCGTCATGCTGGCTGGTCAGCCGAGCCGAACGAGGGCCAGTGATTTCGCCCGTCCACTCGCCGGACCACAATACCGATCGGCGAGGAATGACCAGTTCGGGTCCAATGTCAAACCGCCCGGCCGAAGAGGGTCCCGGTTTGCCAGGCTGCCATTCCGATTCTTTCTCGTCGAGATAAAGCGAGTTCTTACCGTTCAGCGAATACTCAAGAACTCGCCCGCCAGCCTGCGGACAAAGTACGACCTTCGTGTTTTCATTCGTCAGCTGAATTGCTTTGTCATAGTTCAAGTAGCGGACGACCTTCGCCGAGTCTGACTCCGACTCGACTCCCTTGATCGCGGTGATGGCGGCTTCCTGAAAAGCATCGCGAACATCCGAAGCGTCGGCGTTTCCGAAATTCGTTCGCTGGATCATCAGCAGAAAGACGACTCCTCGTTGCGGGTCCATCCAGACCTGAGTCCCGAACGCTCCTCCGTGTCCACAGGTTCCTGGATTCAGAAGCCGCGACACTCCTTGAGGATTCCGCACGACACACCAGCCGAGTCCCCAGCCATTGCCCGGCGTGAATCCCGTCACGACGTCGCCCGAGTGAATGCTCGTCATCAGGCTGATCGACTTCTGCGAAATGATCTTTCGACCGTCGATCGTGCCACCGTTCAGAATCATCTGATAGAAGCGAACGATGTCGGCCGCGGTTGAAAACAGGCCGCCAGAAGGGTTCGGCGTCCGACGGACGGTCGGGTCAAGCACGACGGATCCATGCGTTGACGGCACGACTCCGTCTCTGTTTTTGTTTGGTGAGTATGTTGTCGCCAGTCGGCCTGCCTGGTCCTTCGAGAGAACGAAGGTCGTGTCCTGCATCCCGAGCGGTTGAAAAATACGAGCGTGCAGAAAGTCGGCATACGACTCGCCACTGATCACTTCGATGATCCTCGCGGCGACGTTCAACCCGCTGCTGTACTTCCATCGCGAACTCGGTTCGAAATCCAGCGGTGTTTTACCAATTCCGTTCGCAATCTCTGCAAGGGTGTTTGTCAGTAGATCTCCGCCAGACTGTGGCCGCGATATACCGGCGGTGTGAGTCAGCACGTCTCGAATAGTTACCGGGCGAACCTCTCGACCGTCTTTCAGTTTCTGGCCTTTGAATGAAGGGATGAATTTCTCGATGGGATCATTGATCGACAGCTTGCCTTCGTCGTGCAGGATCATCAGTCCTGTGGCGGTTATCGGCTTCGTCATTGACGCGATTCGAAAAATCGAATCGATCGTCATGGGACGTCCGCTTGCGATGTCAGCCTGCCCGACGGCACTCAGATGGACCGTTCGGCTTTTCGTTGCAACAGCGGTCACCGCGCCGGCGATCTTGTGCCCAGCGACGGCCTCATTCATGCGAGCGTCGATACTGGTCAGCCGTGCTTTGTCAAAAGCCACTTCGCCGGCAGATACAACCTTCACGCCGGTTGAAGTCAACATAGCCAGCGCGACGACGATCCTGGTCACAGTCGCGACAGGGAATCGCCGGAAATTGTTGTCGATCGAAAAGTTGGTCATGGGGTAGCTCTTCAGGAGTCTGTCCGCTTACTTGACGCCACGGACATGGATGGAATTGCCAGGATGATTTCGGGATCGGTTGAGGTTGCGGGAGGGCTGGGATCTTTAGAATCGGCAATGAGGCAAGGTTCAGGAATACTTTCTTGCGACTCATGACGCTGGGTTGTGAGAGTTGGAGCGTGCTCTTGCCGACGCTCCCCGGTCAACTGAACGTAAACGCTCCGCTGCGGAATAGCTTCAGGAGATTGTGGGTCAAGCACACCAGTTTCCACTCCCCCCTGCATGTTCTCAAGGCCACGGAGCAGGAACTGCCGGAAGCCGCGGCAGTGTTTGATCTGACCGAACGGCGATTCGACGATCGCTTTCCGCCGGGCATACTCCGCCTTGCCCTGCTTCGTCCTCAGCTTGCGGGCCATCTTCTGTTTCGCCGTCAGGTCTTTCGGCGGACGACCTTTTGGAGCCGGTGCGACTCGTTCGAATGGCCCGTGGAGCTTGTCGCCCCGAAGAGACGAAGATTGCCGTTGCGATGTTTTCGGCGGGTGCAAACGTATTCGTAGCCAAACTCTGGTGTGCCGTGTAATCTGTCCGTTTGTTAAAGGAACTGCGAAACAATCGACGCAGACAGAAAACGACTCTGCCGGAGCTGACCAACAGCGTCGATTCATTCTGGGGGTATTGTCGACCGTTTTCCTCTTGGGAATTTCCCTGCTGGAAAGCTGAGCGACACGAGGGCTACGGGCTGATTCATGCAGAACAATCCACGCATCCGAATCCTTCTGGTCGAAGACAGCCAGTCGGATGCTGATCTGTTTGAGATTTACCTCGAACAGGTCCGCGCTGCGGACTACAAGGTCCAGGTGGCTGAGACGCTGGCTGACGGCGTCGCATTTCTGAAATCGCAACCGGTCGACATCGTGCTTGCCGATTTGAATCTTCCGGACAGTTTCGGGATCGACACCTGCCGCAAGCTTCACGCAGCCGCCCCCGCAGTTCCCATCATCGTGCTGACCGGTCTGGCCGATGAGGAGAAGGCGCTCGAGGCGATGCAGGTTGGTGCGCAGGATTATCTCGTCAAGGGCGAGATCGACGGTAACGTGCTTTCACGGGCGATCCGATATTCGATCGAACGCCAGCGAACTTCGGACATGCAGCGCCAAAGTGATGATCGCATGAGGCTGATTACTGAGCAGCTGCCGGCTGTGTTGTGGACAACCGACGTCGATCTTCGAATCACTCCGCCGTCGAGCGATTTTCTGATTAACGAAAGTGGTGGGGAATCACTTGTCGGAAAGTCTTTGAGCGAGTTTTTCGAAACCGACGATGATAAGTTTCCACCGATCGCCGCTCATCGAAAAGCAGCAAAGGGGACACCGGTTTCGATCGAGTTCTTCTGGCGAGGCAAGACGTTGTCGATTCATGTTGAGCCGCTACGCGACGCCGGCGGAAACATCATCGGGACGATCGGAGTTTCTCTCGACGTCAGCTCGCAGAAGCGAATGCAGGATGAACTCGACGCTGCGCGGCATGTCCAGCAGGCGCTGTTTCCTCGCGAATCGCCGGACGTTCCGGGTTTCGACATCGCAGGAGCGGTCTACGCTGCCGAAGAAACGGCCGGCGACTATTTCGACTTTATTCCGATGGAAAACGATTGCTGGGGCACGGTCGTTGGAGATGTGACCGGGCATGGTCTCGGGCCGGCGTTGTTGATGGCTGAGTTGCGAGCGTACTTGCGAGCCGTCGCGACGACTCGGCCACATTCCGGCGAGATTCTGATGCTGGCCAATCGGTTTCTTTCTGGCGACCTGGAAGAACACCGGTTCGTGACGCTGTTCTTCGCGCGGGTTGATCCTGCGGACAGCAGCTTCACATTCGCATCGGCTGGCCACAATGGGTACCTGCTGAAAGCAAACGGCGAAACGGAAACGCTGAAGAGTACCGGCCTGCCGCTCGGCTTGATTCCGGACACCATTATCAACACCAGCTTTCGCGTGTCACTGGAACCGGGCGACGTGCTGTTTGTGCCAACTGACGGTTTCCAGGAAGCTCATACGGCTGCTAACGAACTGTTCGGCCTCCAGCGCACGTTAGACTTCGTGAAGGAACGGCGGGACCTGGCCGGGTCGCAGATTATCGAAGAATTGAGAAGCGAAGTGTGCGACTTCGTCGGCTCCCGAGACATCGCCGACGATATGTCAGCGATCATCGTGCGACGTCTCAAGTGATCGGCTTCCGTGAATGCTGCGGAGTCAGATGACCGGGCCGCTATTTTCGCTGGCGATCTTTACGAGTGATCGCGATCGTCAGAACCAGACCGAACAACAGCCCGGTCAGAAGCATCAGCAGAAACAGCCACGGGGAGTTTTCGTTTTCGAATCCGTGAATCAGGTTCGTGCCGAAGATCGACGACAGCGTGGCGATCGGAAAGAAGAATGCGACCAGCACGTTCAGCCGGTGTGATGACACACCCATGTTGTAACTGACCTGAGCCTGCTCCTCTGCACGGCAGACGATGAGGAAGTCCAGTTCGTTCTTCGCGTCGGCGTTGAGCAACTCAGACATCCGCTCGATTTCGTACGCCTCGTCGCGAAAGTTGATGATGTCTTTCGCGTCTTTGATTTCCTGCCGTGCCGTTTGGATTGCGGCGTGCATATTTCGAGCGGCACGATGCAGAGGCAGCAGGTCCGAAATCACGTTGAAGTATTCGTCGGACGATTTGGCAGCGGCTTCGCGATCTTCGATTTTTTCGATCCGCTGCCGGTAGTCTTTGAGGTGCCCATGCAGACTCTTAATCGGTGAGTCCGGGCAACTGACTTTCCAGGTTCCGTCCGGCAGTCGCCAGAACAGTCGTCCCTGTCGATCGTGTTCGTCTGGCTCGGGCGGGCTGTGCAGGATCAGCAGCAGGTGCCCGTCGGAGATCATGGCTCGCTGGCGGCCGGCCTGACTTCCGAGGCGATCTCGAAAAACTGCCGGAACTTCCCAGCTTGCGGGAATTAGAACTCGCACGGCGGCGTCGGATGATGTCCGCCCTGCCAACTTCGGATCACTCATGGGGTGGGCCCTGATCTTGCATGACAAAGTGTCGATATTTTCAGTAGGTCATCATTTTGTGAATCGAGAATTCGGTACGCATTCTCTGCGTATTGTCCGCAGTTTTACAACCGGAGAGGGCAGCGGAATCGGTCTGGCTGTGTCCGGCGGTCACAGGTACGATTCTCGATTCAACTGAATCGTGACAAACAACGAGCAGTCTCTACGTCAGCTGTCTGCTTTAGATCTTCGACAATCAACGCTGCGTGAGTATTCGACGAGTTCGAACGTTCCGTTTGCAGGTTGAGTCGGATCAGCACAGCTGGTTTCAGCACAGTAGGCTTTGAAGTTTTGGAGAGTTTCGAAATGAAACATCTTACCGCGTGGGCATACGGTTCGGTCGGTGCGGCAGTCGTCGCATTGTTGATATTTGTGGCCGCGAGCGATCAGTCAGTCGAAGCTCAACAGGGAAAGCCTGACGTTGTCGCGGCTTACGACTGCACGATCCAGTTGATCGACGTGGTCACGCTGGCCGCCGAGCGTCCAGGTATTCTCGAAAACGACACTCCGGAAGAGGGCACGTTTGTCGAAGCCGGACAGGTTGTCGCCGGGCTCAAGGACGACGTCGCTCAGGCGACTTACGACAAGGAGCTGGAGAAGTCGACCAACGATGTCCATGTCCGCTACGCCGTTAAGTCATCCGAGTTTGCGGATGCCGACCTGGCGATGTCCGTTAAGGCCAACTCGAAAGTCATCGGTACGGTTCCCGAAGCAGAACTGGCGAAGCAGCAACTGGCTGCCGAGAAGGCCACGCTTCAGATTGAGCAGGCGCAGTTTGAACAACGAGTTGCTCAATTAACGGTTCGAGAAAGCCTGAAAGCGTTGAAAACCTACAAAGTAACGGCACCTTTCAATGGCGTCGTTTCCAAGGTCTATCAAAGGAAGGGTGAGGCCGTTCAGCAGGGGACTCCGATTCTGGAAGTCCTGAGCATTGATCGGGTCAAAGTCGAAGGCTACATCAGCATCCCTGACGCATTCCATGTGAAGACCGGCGACACTGTGCAGGTTCAGCTGGACGCGGGCGATCTGGATATCCCCTTCAAAAACAAAGTCCTCAGCGGGAAGGTCAAGATGGTCGACACCACGTTCTCACCGATCATCGGAAGCGTGAAAGTGATCGCCGAAATCCCGAACCTTGATCGAATTCTTCGCCCTGGTCTGAATGCCAAAATGGTCATTAAACCGTCCCCTGCGAATACGGCAATCGGCCGCCGGTAAGGCTAACTCAGCAGGCCAGTTGCCAGACGAGTTCGAAATCGCACGAAGCAGACTCCCTCCGATTGACGCACCGGTGATGCGATGATTACCCAGCAAAACTCCGAAATGATCCCCTCGACCCAGCGGCCGATTCCGCTGGCGGTTCGAGCAGATCTGGTGATCAAGCGAATTGATTACCTGGGAGTTGGCTATTGGGTTGTCAAAGACCCCGCCGCGTTGAAGTACTTCCGGCTTCAGCAGGAACAGTACCACGTTCTGAATCTGCTGAACGGCGAACGAAGTCTGGAACAGCTTCGCGAGGAAATGCTGAGAATCATGCCGACCGTTCGGCTCCAGCTTTCTGACATTCAGCACTTGATCACCGACCTGCACGAAAAAGGCCTGGTCAGTAGCAATCGATCAGGTCAGGGAGCATCGCTGATCAAGAAACAGCGAGACGAGAAGAAGAAGAAATTCTTCAACACGCTCAAAAGTCTGCTTTATCTCCGGCTGCCCGGCTGGGATCCGGAAACCACGCTGACCACGATCTATCCAGTCTGTCGATTGCTGTTCTTCTCGAAGTTCGCCGTCTTCATCTGGTTTGCCGTCGTGCTGTCGTCATGGATGCTGCTGGCCGTTCAGTTTGAAGCGTTCCGCTCCGAACTTCCAAAGTTTCAACAGTTCTTCGGCTGGCCCAACCTGCTTTATTTGTGGATCACTCTGAGCATCTCAAAGATCATCCACGAGTTTGGCCACGGTTTAAGCTGCAAGCACTTCGGCGGCGAATGCCACGAGATGGGTGTCATGCTGCTGGTGTTCAGCCCGTGCCTGTATTGCGATGTCTCCGACTCATGGATGCTCCGCAGCAAGTGGCCGCGCATCATGATCGGTGCGGCAGGGATGTATATCGAAATCTTTCTGTCAGCAATCGCGATATTCATCTGGCGATACACTGACCAGGGACTGCTGCACAATCTTGCTCTGAATATCTTCTTCGTGACAACGATTACGACGGTCATCTTCAACGCCAACCCGCTGATGCGGTTTGACGGCTACTACATGATGTCCGACTTTCTGGAGATTCCGAATCTCCGCCCGAAAGCCGACAAGCTGTTACGTGAATCGTTCGCCTGGTACTGCCTGGGCATCGAATCAAAGCCTGACCCATTCATGCCGGAAACCGGCAAGGCATGGTTCGTCTGCTTCGCGATTGCCGCCGGAATTTACCGATGGTTTATCGTCATCGCGATCACGGTGTTTCTCTACACCGTACTGAAACCCTATGGCCTGCAAAGCATTGGTGCGACACTGGCTGTCGTGTCGATTTCGACCATCGTCTACAGCATGGTCAGCAACCTTTACAAGATGATCACGGCACCGAGGATTGAACCGATGAGCAAACCGAAGATCGCATTCTCCCTCACGATTCTGTTCTGCGTCGTGTTCTCAGTGCTGTCTCTGCCGATGCCACTGCACATCGAAGCAACGTACATCATCGAACCACTCGACGTTAAGCACATCTACACACAAGCGTCAGGCGAGTTGACTGATGTGCGAGTGAAGGCTGGAGACAGGGTCGAGCAGGACCAGGTTGTCGTTCAGATGCGTAACCCGGATCTGGAAGATCAGGAACGCGACCTGGAAAATAAGATTGAGATTCAGGAACTCGAGCGTGATACACAGAGATCCGTCCGCAACGAAGGACGGATGAGTATGGCCGTTAACCAGATCGCGGCACTCACAGACCAGCTTGAAGAAGTGCAGCAGCAGCTTGATGCACTGACGATTAAGGCCGAGATCGCTGGAACAATCGTTGAAGCTCCGCGAGTTCCGGAACCTCCGATTGAAACGGCTCGAAAGCAGCTTTCAACCTGGAACGGAACGCCGCTTCATCCGAAAAACATTGGTGCAACAATTGACGAACGGACGCACCTGTTGAGTGTCGCCCCATCGAATCTTTTTCAGGCGGTCGTGCTGATCGATCAGGGCGACATTAACGAACTGAGTCAGGCTGAGTTGGTCGCGCGGCTGGAAGACTCGGAAAGAAAGCGTCAGCTGATTCAGTTGAAGTTCGATCATCTTCCGTCGCGGACCTACGAAGGCCACATTCAGGAAGTTTCCAAGAACCCTCTGGAGTACGTGCCTGAGCAGCTTTCAAACAAGCTCGGTGGAGACCTGCCGACAGTCACCGACAGCCAGGGACGCGAGCGTCTGCTGAGCAGTGTTTACCAGGCAACCGTCGAACTCGATCAGGACACCGAGTTGCTCCGATCCGGAATGCGAGGCCTCGCAAGATTCCGAGTGGAAGAACGAACGGCCGGGCAATGGCTGTGGCGGTACATCAACCAGACGTTCCACTTCCGACTCTGATCACGACACTGATTATCTGAGTCGCCGAAGCGGGCGTCAGTCGGCTTCGTAGATTGTTGGATCGTTGATACCGCTTTTTTCAAAGGCGAGTTTCCGGTCCAGACAAGTTCCGCACCGGCCGCAGTGTTGCTCGCTGCCCACGTAGCAGGACCACGTTTCTTCAAACGGGACGTCCAGTTCGGCGCCGCGACGCACGATGTCCGACTTTGACCAGTTGACGAACGGCGACAGAATTCGAAGCGGCTGCCAGTCGCACAGCTGAGCAGCTTCGTCCATTGCAGAAGCAAACTCAGGTCGACAGTCCGGATAGGGTGTGTACTCACCCGAGTGAGCACCGAACGCGACGGCCTGATAGTTGTTTGAAATCGCCCAGCCGGTCGCAAGCGACAACAGAATCATGTTTCGATTCGGGACAGTCGTTTGCTGCATCGAGTCCGGCTGGTAAGTTCCCGTCGGAACCGTGGCGCTGCAATCTGACAGGCTGTTGCGTCCGAAAATCTGTGCCAACTCTGGAAGTTCGAGCGTGGTCAGTTCGACGTTGATGTTCTGGCAGATCGCTTTTGCACAAAGCAGCTCCCGCCCATGCCGCTGTCCGTAGTTGACGGCCAATGCGGTCACTTCATGACCGGCCGATTTCAAGTCGTACAGCAGCGTCGTTGAATCCAGGCCGCCTGAAAAAATCACAACCGTCCGTGTCATCATTGTGTTTGTCCTGCCTCATGCCGCGCCGGTTGTGATGCGTTTCGAAATTAAGTCCAGTCGCCTCTGACGACGACAGTCTTCGCCCCCCTGTCAGACATCGAGTGTCGTGTGTCGACGACGAGTTGAATACTCAATGGGGCTTGTCGTACCAGACGTCGTGGAACTGCACATTGTCGCGTGGTTCCAGTCTGACAGGTTGTGCGGATGTGTTGCCTGCAGGCAACAATTGATGCCGGGAAGCAACCGATCGTTTGATTCCCTCATCGAGCGTGCCAATTCCTAACTTCGTTGCGTAGATGTCGAACGTCTCCTTGCCGACAGACAGTTTCCGACGAAGTCTAACGTGATGGAATTCCCGGACCGCATCGCTGTGCAATCAGCGTGTGGCTGGCTGACGTCCATGTCTCCCTCATTGAACTGTCTGGCGAGGTATTGCTGTGCGATTTAACAACTGGCTCTCTTCCGTTCAGAACCGCATCCGATCATCCAGCAAGCAACGTGCCTCTCGGCAACCGCGTCGGTTCGAGTTCGCCCCGTCACGAATCGAACACCTTGAATCGCGAGCGATGTTGACCGTTCAAGTCACTCAGATCGTGTCTGGACTGGGAACCGAGCTGTTGATCACGTCGACCGGCGGTGACGATATCACAGTCCGAGCTGCCACAACGCCTTCGGCCGTTGTCGAAGTTCTCCAGAACGGTGTGCCTCTGGTCGGGATTCCGGCGATCGACCCCGCGACCCTCACTCGGCTGACAGTTGTTGGCGACGATGGAAACAACGTCATCAATCTAAGTGCTGTCACTGGTGCTTTCTTCAATCCGAATCTTGAAATCATCGTCGACGGCGACGACGGCGACGACTTCATTACGGGCAGTCTGGACATCGCCTCAACGCTGATCGGTGGCGACGGAACGGACGTCCTGTTCGGAGGCACTCAGGCTGACTTACTAAGCGGCGGCGATGGTCAGGATCTTTTGAACGGTAGAGATGGCAACGACACGCTGAATGGTGGGGACGGCGGAGACATTATCAACGGCGAAGTCGGCGACGATGTCGTTAACGGCGGCTCCAGCGGTGACACGATCAACGGTGGTTCGGGGGCCGACACCTTGAACGGGCAAAGCGGCGCCGACAGCATTCTGGGTGACACGGATGACGACGTCATCGACGGAGGCAGCGGCACAGACACAATCGACGGAGGGATCGGAGACGACTCTCTTTCGGGTGGCACCGAGGCTGACTCACTGCTGGGTAACGTCGGAGATGACACATTGAACGGCGACGGCGGGAACGATTCGCTGTTCGGCGGCGACGACAATGACTTCATCTTTGGCGGTGCAAACGACGACTTGCTGAACGGCGAAAACGGAAACGACGTCGTCAACGGAAACAGCGGCAACGACACAGCCATTGGCGGAAACAACGATGATACTGTTCTTGGCGGCAGCGGCAATGACGCATTGTTCGGTGACGCGACGACAGTTGAAGCATCAGGTCCTGGAAACGACCGAATCGTGGGCCACATTGGTGACGACACGATTGTTGGAGGGCTTGGGTCAGACAACATCGATGGCGGAGCTGGTAACGATCTGATTGAGAGCGGCGACCTCTTTCTCACAATTGGTGATATTCGCATCGAACCTGAAGGTGCAATTGGGACTACTACTACGGCGACGTTTATAGTCACGCTGTCATCCGCAAGTTCTCAAACGGTTACCGTTGAATACTTCACTTCGTCAGATGGAACTCCCACAGGTGGTACGGCAACGGCGGATTCTGACTATACGCCCGTGACAACGCCTCAGCAGCTCACGTTTGTCCCAGGGGAAACACAAAAGACTCTGGATGTGGTGATCCTTGGTGATGATTTTCATGAACCCGAAGAAACGTTCTTTGTGAATCTCATATCGCCAGCGGGAGCGGCCATCGCTGACGGGCTTGGAGAAGGCCGGATCATTGATGACGACAGTCCGTTCATTGACGTGGTCCTGTTGCTTGATGACACGGGTTCCTTCAGTGCGGCGATCGCCAATATTGCTGCCACATTCGACTTGATCATTCAGAATCTTCAAGCGGCGATTCCGACGGCTGACTTCGGCTTTGGCATCTCAAGGTTCGATGGCTACAGCGACATTGACGAAGTAGACAATCAACCATTCGTTTTGAATCAACCCATAATCAGTACGACGACTCCAGGTTTTCAGCAAGCGATCGACGCCGCATTGATACGGAATACTCCGGGCCCAGGAACAGGGTTGGAAACGATCTTTGAATCGCTATTCCAACTTGCAACGGGAGCCGGATTTGACGGCAATCTTGACGGCGACACGACCGACAGTGGCCCCGCCGGTTTATACGCTGGACAGATTCAGGACCCTGCGTCCGGCGACATTCCTGCGTACTCCACTTTCACCGCTGATCCAACCGGTGACCCAAATGGCCCCATCCTTCTGCCAACTGCAGGAGTTGCCGGAGCGACTGACGGAGCTGGTTTTCGGCCAGGCTCTCGCCGACTCGTTCTATTGGCGACAGATTCCAACAGAGTACTTCATGAAGACGACGGGCTTTCGTCGTACACAAATGGAAGCGGTGTCACGGTCAATGCGTCCGTATTCGCTGGCGGTTCGACCGCTAACCCCGGAATTGTCACACCAGGAGGAACTGGAGCTTCAGTTCAGGAGACAATCGACGCTTTGGTTATGGAGAACATCGAAGTCATCGGACTGGGCGACGCCCACCTGACGGACGGGTCTGTTGTCCGTACAAGGCTTCGTCAGGAACTCGAAGCAATCTCTCTGTTAACCGGCGGTATCAACAACACTCAGAGAATTATCGAAAACAACATCGATACAACCACACTAACTGCTGATGATATCGATCCGGGCGAGCCTCTTTATTTCGAGGTTGACACTACCAATGCCACACAACTCGCCAATTCAATTGTTTCTGCGATCGTAAGTGTTGTGGGACCTCCACCAGCTACTCCGCCTCCTTCCGTCGGATTCACCGACGTCGCTGATACGATCCTTGGTGGCACCGGTAATGATACTATTACCGGTGGAATTGGCAGCGATCTGATCGACGGCCAGGATGGAGCTGACAGCCTCGATGGCGGAGGCGGGATGGACACGATTCTGGGCGGCACCGGAAACGACACGATCAATGGCGGATTCGGGGACGACTCGGTTGACGGTGGTCAGGGCGACAACACGCTGGGCGGCGGCGGCGGAAGCGACATCCTGATTCTGGAGCCGTTCGCCGATGGAGGGAACACCGCTCTCAACACAGGCGGAGCTGACTCAGTCGAGATCCGCGGAACTGCCGGCGCAGACTCATTCACGATTTCGCAGGTTGGTGGATTGCTGCGAGTTTCAACTTCGATGGCGTCGATCACCGTCTCAGACAGCGTTCACACCGTGAGAATTCTCGGCATGGACGGTGCTGACACCGTGACGATGGGCAATATCAACGACACTCGACCGTTGGCGTTAATCGTTGACCTTGGCGAAGGTGCTGACACGTTTAATGGGCAGTCGAGTTTCTCAAATCGGTTGCCGATTCAAGTGCTGGGGCAAGGCGGCGATGACACAATCACCGGCACGGCCAACGGAGATATTCTCGACGGTGGCGACGGCGATGACATGATCTCGGGGGATCGTGGCGAGGATTCAATCCGTGGCGGAGCGGGAAATGACACACTGTTCGGAGACGGCGACGACGATCAGCTGTTCGGTCAGGACGGAGCGGACTCCCTCTTCGGTGGAGTCGGTCACGACCTGCTGCGAGGCGGCAACGATGACGACCGACTGAACGGTAACTCGGGACACGACACCCTTGAGGGTGAACTCGGGAATGACACCTTGCTGGGCGGTTCAGGAAACGATCTCGGCCGAGGCGGGTCGGGCGCTGACAGCATCAAAGGTCAAAGCGGATGGGATACGCTCTTCGGCGGCGGCGGCAACGACACAATTCGCGGAGAAGCCGGAGATGACATCATCAACGGTGGCGACGGCGATGACACGATCGTTGGCGGCTTTGGAAACGATCTTGTAACGGGCGGTGAGGGCAGCGATCAGATCAATGGCTCGGCAGGCGACGACACGCTGCTGGGTGGCGACGGTGACGATTCAATCATCGGCGGCAGCGGGGCAGATATTATTCTGGGCGGTGACGGTGATGACCGGCTGTCTGGAAGCGGTTCAAACGCTGACACCGTCGCAGGCAACGAGGGCGACGATAATCTGACGAACAACCTGCCGTCCGAAATCGACGAGACGTTTGTGCTGGCGGACGAAATTCTGGCAATGCTGATTGATACTCAGGTGTAAGCGGCTCGCGCCTACTCAGCCGCCTGTTTGTGCTCCATCACTCGCCGGTTGTAGAAGGCGATGGTTTCTCGACGAGTCAGCATGCCCAGTAATTCTCCCGGCTTATCGGGATCCAGAACGGGCAGCTCGTCGAGATTCATGGCGGTGAAGTGTCGCAGTGCTGTGTTCAGGTCGTCGTCGGGCGCGACGCTCACGAGGTTCGTCGTCATGACGTCCCGGGCAACGGCCAGACTCCAGATGGTTTCGTCAAAGAGGTACGCTCGGACATCATCGTCGGAAAAGATGCCAACCATTTTTCCCTGGCCGTCGATCACTGGGAAATAGTGCTGATGCGTCTCGGCCAGGATGTGGACGATGTCGTCGAGCGACGTTGATTCAGGAACGCGGCGAATGTTGTCGCGTTTTTTGAATACGTCTTTGACAAGGTTCCCTTCCAGCACGTCGACGATGAAGTCGCCCTTGTGAGCGGGGGATTCCAGCCGCGTCGGAACCTGCTTTTCATACAGCGTCCAGCGGCGACACAGCAGGAAACAGAGCGTCGACACCCACATCGTCGGCAGCAGCAGCTTGTAGTCGCCGGTCATCTCGGAAACCATGATGATGGTCGAGATCGGCGCGTGAGCGGCTCCTGCAAAAAATCCCGCCATGCCGATAATGGCGTACGCTCCTGGTGGAGTCTGGATGCCGAACAGATCCTGAAACCACAACCCAAGTGCCCCGCCAACGCAGCCTCCGATCACCATCGAAGGGCCGAATACGCCGCCTGAGCCGCCGGTGCTGATCGTCAAAGAGGTCGTCAGCACTTTTCCGCCAGCAATAAGCAGCAGCGCGCCAATGCCGAGTTTCGCCGGATCTTCGAGAGCAGTCTGCAGCGATCCATAGCCGGTCGAAAGCACGGCGAGCATGGCTCGGCTGTCGCCTTGATCAAACGCCAGATGAAGCCCGACGCCAACCAACCCGGCCAGCACGGCTCCAATCGCAGGTTTGACGTAGTTCGGAACGGCCGTGATTTTCTTGGAGAACTTGTGCAGCCCGTAGAATGTCCGAATGTAAATAACGGCAGCCAGCACCAGCACGATCGACATCAACGCCATCGGCAGCAGCTCGGACAGCGACGACATCTGATAATGCAGACCGTTTCCGAACAGCGGCAGAAACGCGGCGTCTGCCGGCATGAACAGGCTGTAAACGCTGTAGCTGACGATCGACGAAATCGCCGCCGGCACGACGACGTCTGATTCGATGTCGCCGTCGCGGTAGAGAATTTCGCCGGCAAAGAGTGCTCCTGCAAGCGGTGCTCGAAAGATCGCTCCCACGCCGCCGGCCATTCCGGCTGCCAGCATGATTCTTCGGTCGCGGTCGGAAAGCTTCAGCTTGGTGGCGAGGAACGAACCGAAACCCGCGCCGATCTGAGCAATCGGTCCTTCGCGCCCGGCCGAGCCGCCCGTCCCGATCGTGATGGCTGACGAAATCGTCTTGACGATCGGGACTCTTGCCCGGATCAATCCGCGTCCCTGATGGAACGATTCAATCGCTGCGTCCGTGCCGTGACCTTCGGCTTCGGGAGCCCACTTGAAAACGATGTATCCCGAAATCAGACCGCCCAGTCCCATGATCACAACGATCATCGGCAGCGAAATCTGATGTTCAGCGTGAGGAAAAAACGCCTGCTCGCCGCTGGCTTCGCCGGGAACGAATCCGGCAAACGAGACCAGCGAATACTGCACGACCACCTGCCCCAGCACCTGAAACAGGACGGCCCCCAGTCCCGACGCGGCACCCACCATCGAAGCCAGCAGGAACCATTTTCCAGTTGATTTCAGATCGAAACTGCGGATCAGATTTTGAAGTGTGGCGGCCAACATGGCGCGCTGCTAACGTGCGAGCCCGCTCTGGAACCTTTTCCGTCAGACGACGACGGCGGCCAGACACGGTGGGAAAACCGAAATTGTCCCTGGTCAGGACAGCTCGGCAGTGGGGAGGAAAGGACCGAAAAGTAGATCGTCAAGGCGGTGAATCCGCCGCGTTTTTCCGGCCTGAAGCAAGGCTGCGAACGATAGGGCCGAGCGGCTCGCCAATGCAACTCTGCAAACCCGCTTCCTTACGTGTATTCTCAGAGAGTTCTGGCTGCATCGATGTCAACTGTCATTCTCGCCGTCGACACCTCAGGAATGTGCGGCACCATCGCGATCAGACGTGACGGAGAGCTCCTCGAAGAACGCGAGCTGGAGCAATCGCGCCGGCGCCACGCTCAAACACTCATCAGCGAAGTCAAAGAACTTCTGGATGCACACGAACTGGCCTCGGCCGACGTCGGCATCGTCGCGGTGAGCCACGGACCAGGAAGCTTCACGGGGCTGCGAGTCGGGATCGTCTTCGCAAAAACGTTTGCGTACGTGACCGGTTGCCGAATCGTCGCGGTCGACACGCTGCAGGCCATCGCCGAATCCGTGACGAGCGAAACCTTTCCCGGAATCAACCGTCTGCACGTCGTCTCTGACGCGCAGCGGGAGCAACTGTTCGTGTCAGATTTTCGCCGAGCGGACACCGGATTCTGGGAAGCATCCGGACCGATCGACATCGTCGATTGCGAAGCGTGGCTCAAGTCAGCCGCTGATCAGGCGCGTTCGGAATTCGCGATCCTCGGTCCCGGACTGGCAAAACTCGTAGACGATCTTCCGGAATCGGTACGGTGCCTGCCGGAAGAAATGTGGACGCCGCGAGCTTCCAACGTCGCTGCCATCGCTGAGCGACTCGCTGCGGACAATCAATTCGCAGACCCGTTCGAGCTGGAGCCGTTCTACCTGCGAAAAAGTTCCGCCGAAGAAAAACGGGAAGCAAAGCTCGCGGCCGAAGCCAGCGGTCAGAGCTGACGGGGAATCTCGATTAACGGAACCACGGATGTCACGTCTGGAATTCGCCGATCTGACGCAAAGGCGCTAAGTCGCAGAGGTTCGCAAAGAGTTTCATTTAATTCCTTTGCGAAGCTTCGCGTCTCTGCGCCTTTGCGTCAGACAATACTCTCTTGAATTTGCCAAACTATTATTCCCAGGACGTCTCTTAAGTCGCGTCTTCGGCTCTAAAGGATCAGCATCGCGTCGCCGTAGCTGAAGAATCGGTAGCGATGCTCGACCGCAATTCGGTACGCCTCTTTCACGAAGTCCGTGCCGGCCAGAGCGCACACCAGCACCAGCAGCGTTGACTTTGGCAGGTGAAAGTTCGTCAGCAGGCAGTCGATTCCCTGGAACTCGTAAGGCGGACGGATAAACAGATTTGTCTCTCCGGACCAGGCTTCGACTGCTCCGGATCGAGAGGCCGTTTCGAGCGTTCGGACCGAAGTCGTTCCGACAGAAACAACGCGACCGCCTTCCGCTTTTGTTTGACGGAGTTGCCCGGCCGTCGTTTCCGAAAGTTCGCACCACTCGGAGTGCATGTCGTGTTGCGAAAGCTGTTCGACTGAAATCGGCCGAAACGTCCCGATGCCGACGTGCAGCGTGACTCGCGAATGGCCGATGCCGCGCGTTCCGCATTCGGCCAGCAGCTCCTGAGTAAAGTGCAGCCCCGCCGTTGGAGCCGCGACGGAACCCGGAGTCGCGGCAAACGTCGTTTGATAGCGTTCCCAGTCCGAGTCGGCCGCCACCTTGCGATGCATGTACGGCGGCAGAGGGACCGTTCCATACATTTGAAGAAGTTCGAAAGCGTCGAGGTCGGAATCAGGTTCCGCTTTCCAGACTCCATCATCGTCCCGTTCCACAAGTTTGACTTCGAGATGCGGCGTTCCGTCGGGATTATGGATCGAGGTCAGCGTGACGGTTTCACCCGGCAGCAGTCGGCCGCGAGTCTGGCTGATGAAATGCCAGTGATTACCTTCGCCTCGCCGCAGAAAAAGGCCTTCCCATTTACCGCCCGTCGACGTTCGAAAACCAATAATCCGAGCAGGCACGACGCGAGTATCGTTCAGCACGAGCCGATCGCCGGAACGAAGCAGGTTCGGCAAATCACGAATCGTACGATGCTCGATCGTCTGCGCGGCACGATTGAGGACGAGCAACCGCGCACCATCCCGTTGCTCGGGCGGCTCTTTCGCAATCAGCTCTTCCGGAAGTTCGTAAGAGTAAGTATCGAGGTCGTCGATCCCCGGCGCGTCGGCAGGCATTCGCAACTAACTTTCAGTCTGTGGTTCTTTTGATCTGGATGAAGGACGTAAAACGTTAAACAGGAGAGAGCAGAGGAAACAGAGTCGGTGTTCGAACGAGTTCTCTGTTTTCTCTGCTCGCTCCTGTTCAAAATCTTTGCCTCAAAGTAAACAGATTCATGCCCGCCAGTTGGTCGGTCCAGGTTCGGTCAGGAATAAAGCAGGACTTCGACCTCGGTGCCGGATGCGTAACCTTCCAGAGCCGACGGCACGATTACAAAACCGTTGGCTCGAGTTGTCGAGGACAGGATAGATGCTCCGCTCAAAGCGACTGGTTCAATCTTTCCGTCGGTGATTCGGACGCGGCAGTAATCCACGCGGCCAACCTGCGAAACGATTTTCGAGCGAAGTGTTCCCGTCGACGACCGGTGCGGCCAGTCGGGATTCAAACCGGCCAGTCGGCGAATGGCTCGTCCGGCAAAGAAGTCATAAGCACAAAGACACGACACCGGATTGCCCGGCAGCAGGAAGATCAGCGTTGATCCAACTCGGCCGATGCCCGCGGGACTGGATGGCCGCATCGCCACGCCATGAATCGGCAGTTCACCCGCTTCGCGAATAATGTTCGGAGCGTGGTCTTCCGTGCCGACGCTGGAGCCGCCGGAAATCAGCACGACGTCAGCGCCGGGATTTGTCACCGCGGTGAGGATTGACTCACGATCGTCCTGACAACGGATTCGTTCGAAAAGGAGCCCGCCGTCACGAGGCACCAATCCGGCCACGATGTGCGAGTTCGCTTCGTAGATTTGAAACGGGCTGCGTTCCTCACCGGGCTCGGCGAGTTCGTTTCCGGTGACGACGATCCTGACTCGCGGTTGCCGCACGACGGAAACTTCAGCCAGACCGAGCGAAGCGATCAGCCCGACGTCCTGCGGTCTCAACCGATGGCCACCTTCGAGCACGACCGCGCCGGCAGCGACGTCTTCCGCCGTACGACCGATGTGCTTCAGCGAGGCCACCGCCGTTGTGATCTCAACGGAGTCCTCACGAGTCGTCGCGTACTCAGCCGGCACGACCGCATCGACACCGTTTGGAATCGGCGCGCCCGTCATGATCCGTACGGCTTCGCCGGTTTCAACATCGCCTTCGAACGGCTGACCGGGCATCGAGACGCCAACGACGCGAAACGCCAGCGGGTTGTAATCACCGGCCCCGACAGTCTCGGCAGACTTCAAAGCGAACCCGTCCATCGCTGAGCGATCAAACGCCGGCACGTTGATCGGCGACGTGATTTTTTCCGCAAGAACTCGCCCGTGCGCATCCGACAGCCCAACGATTTCAGGCCCCAGCGACGTGACGTTCTCGTCAACCCATTTCAACGCGTCCTCAACCGTCGAACGCGATCGAAAGCCCCGCATGCGGACGTCGTCTTTTCCGGATGGGTTATCAGTTTGAGTCATGCTTCAGTTGAGTCCAGCTAGTTTTAAAACGTCGTCGTAGTCTTCTGGTGTGTTCACGTTGCGAAGTGAGTGAAGATTCGCATCAACGTCGCGAAGTTCATCCACGTGGATTCTCAGCGACTTCGATTCTTCGAGCAGAAACAGCGGTCGCTTTCGATCGCCCGCCAGCAAACGCCGCGCGTGATCGGCCAGAACGGTCCGATAAACGGCCAACAGGACGTGATCGTATTGTCCGTCGGTCGGTGCTGCCACGTCGTGATCGCCCAGCAGTTCGATCAATCGCCGCACAAACGCCGACTGCAACAACGGCGCATCGCACGACGTCACGAACGCCGCATCCACACGGTCACGCAGAGCGTCCAGGCCGGTCGCAATCCCGGCCAGCGGACCGAGAGAATCGTATTCGTCCCGCACGATGCTGACATCACCCGGCAGCTCGGGCAGCTCCTGATCCGCGGCCGCAACCACCACAATGGGCGACACAACTTCGGAAAGAATCCGACAGACTCGCTGCACCAGAACTTCGTCTCCAAACGGCAAAGAGAACTTCGGCCGCCCCATGCGTTTGCTGTGTCCCCCGCACAGGACGAGACCACCAACTTTCATTTTCAGTTGCGTTTTCATGTTGCTGTTTCAGCAGGACGCTCGAAGACCAATCAACGAATTCAATGATTTGTAGAGTGGACTTCCCGTTCGCACAAAGCACTGACTGTTCGATAAGTCTGACGAAAGGAACACAGAGATCGCCGAGTCTCGCCGAAAAAACGAGAGACCTCTTGTTTCTCTGCATTTTTCACCTCTCTGACCTCTGCGTTCAAAACTTTCTGCAGAGTCCCATCGAACAAGTCCGTGTCTGGTGTTGAACCTTGAATCTGGTGACAATGCTTGCTCGTAGAGAAATTTGAGACGTCCCTCCCTGATCCCGCCTTCCCGGATCGCTCAATGATGAATCCCCAATTCCCCACTATCGACCGCCGAGAACTGCTTTCGCGCAGCGGACTTGGTTTCGGCTCGCTTGGCCTGGCAAGTCTGCTCAATGACGACGGGTTGCTGTCGTCGGCGGCTCGTGCCGACGGGACGCCAATAAACCCGCTCGCCCCGAAGCAGCCGCATTTTCCGGCGACGGCGAAGCGGGTTATTCACATCTTTTTAAACGGAGGCTGCTCGCAGGTTGACACA
Source organism: uncultured Planctomyces sp. (assembly GCA_937899075.1). Classification (GTDB taxonomy): domain Bacteria; phylum Planctomycetota; class Planctomycetia; order Planctomycetales; family Planctomycetaceae; genus JABMPE01. The sequence goes on from CALDJX010000037.1 coordinate 25,189, forward strand.
TTCGATCCTAAGCCCGAGCTGACGAAATGGCACGGGAAAGAACTGCCCATTCCGAACCTGAAAACCGAACGCCCCACCGGCGCAGCGTTTGGCTCGCCGTACAAGTTTCGCAAGTACGGCGAGAGCGGCATCGAAGTCAGCGAGCTGTTTCACAACACCGCTCAGTCCATCGACGACATCTGCGTCGTGCGGTCGATGCACGCCGATGTGCCAAACCATGAGCCATCGTTGCTGCTGATGAATTGCGGCGAGGCTCGACTCGTTCGGCCAAGCATGGGCTCATGGCTGACGTACGGCCTCGGCAGCGAGAACCAGAACCTGCCCGGCTTCATCGCGATGTGTCCCGGCGGGTATCCGATCCAGGAATCACAGAACTGGCAGGCGGGTTTTCTGCCCGGCGTTTATCAGGGCACGCACCTCGACACGAACAATACCGAAGTCGAAAAACTGATCGCCAACATCCGAAACGGATCGGTGTCGAGGACGAACCAGCGAAGGCAACTCGACCTGCTGCAGGAGTTCAATCGCCGGCACCTCGAACAACGCGGGCACGATCCGCAACTTGAATCACGCATTCAATCGTTCGAACTTTCGTATCGAATGCAGCGAGACGCCGAAGACGCGTTCGACGTCTCTCGCGAGCCGAAGCACATTCAGGAAGCCTACGGACCCGGCGTGCAGGCTCGGCAGATTCTCATCGCGCGCCGGCTGATTGAACGAGGAGTCCGCATGGTGCAACTCTGGCACGGAGCCGGTCAGCCGTGGGACAACCACGACGACATCGAAGTGAACCATCGTCGATTGGCGAAGCAGTGCGATCAGGCAATCGGCGCCCTGCTGAAAGACCTGAAAGAACGAGGCCTGCTGGAAGACACATTGGTCATTTGCGGCGGCGAGTTCGGTCGAACTCCGGTCGTCGAGATGCCCAAAAAAGGATCAAACGCAGGCAAGATCAACGGTCGAGATCACAACCATTGGGGTTTCACCACGTGGCTGGCTGGCGGCGGCGTGAAAGGCGGGCACGTTCACGGAGCGACCGACGAGTTCGGCTTCAAAGCGGTCGAGGACAAAGTACACGTCCACGATCTGCACGCTACGATGCTCAAGCTGCTCGGCTTCGATCATGAAAAATTCACGTACCGATATGCCGGCCGGGATTTTCGTTTGACCGATGTGCACGGCCACGTTGTTGAAGACTTGATCGCGTAGGTCAGGCTCTGCCTGACGAAGTCTTCGAAAGAAAAGAACCACGGAAGGCACGGAACACACGGAAAGGTCGTTCTAAATTTCGTGTTTTTCGCGTATTTCGTGGTTGTTAATCGAGCATTGGTTTCTTCTGTTCGACACTTCGTCAGGCGAAGCCTGACCTACAGGAATCTTTCTAATATGCGACTTGGAATCTTCGGCGGAGCGTTCGACCCGGTTCACAACGGCCATCTGTTGCTCGCCGAGCAGTGCCGCGAGCAGTGTCAGCTTGACGAAGTCTGGTTCGTGCCGACAAACATTCCGCCGCACAAAGCTGCAGGCTCACTTTCGCCAGATGCCGACCGTGTCGAGATGCTGAAACTAGCCACCGCTGGTCGGCCGGAGTTTGTCGTTTCGGAAATCGAACTGAAGCGGGAAGAAGTCTCCTGGACGGTGGACACGCTCAGACTGCTCCATGACGAACGACCGGACGATGAGCTGTTCTTCCTGATCGGAGCCGACTCGCTGCGCGACTTCCCAACGTGGAAAGAGCCGAAAGCAATCGCCCATCTGGCATCCGTCGTCGCCGTGAACCGCGGAGAGACGTCCCTCGACGAATTAACGGTCGGTCTGAAGCCAGAACTCACAGCCAGCGTGCGACATGTGACGATGCCCGGAATTTCAATTTCGTCCACCGATCTGCGTAGCCGAGTGTCCGCCGGAAAGTCGATCCGCTACCAGGTTCCGCGAGCTGTCGAAGAGTTCATAATCCAGCGAAAACTATTTGGCTAAATCATCTCGCGGCTCGTCTGTTTGCGGGGGAGACAGTAGCGTACGCGTGAGATAAGCTTCGAGGTCCAGTTTTGTAGTTATTTTAGGTGTCTCTTGGAGACGGCTTTTATTTTCCGACGGGATCAAAATAAAACCAACGTTTGCACGCGATTAATGGAGATTCATTCAGATGAATGAAGGCCGGACTGACGAAGGCGACAACCCTTCAATTGAGGTCGGCGATAGCCTCATTGCAATCACAGTCTCTGCTCGTCTCGCCGCCTGTATGCAGATACTGGATGGATCGATTCGTGGAGAGGTTCATCACACCGTCGATGCCGCAGTGGATCTTGCCGAGAGGCTCCAGCTTCTGGTGGAACTGCTCAGTTCGTTGATCCACGAGCTTCCTGCAGCAGACTCCGGTTTAGCATCAGGGCAAAAGTACCTTGAGAAGGCACTCTTGGAAGTGAAAAACGGACTTGAGTTTGTGGCGAATGCTGCCAGTTGCCAAGACAGGGATGCGGATGACTCATCTCCAAACATCGTCCTTGATGCTCATTACCAGGCCAGTGGTGCGGCCACGCGGGCCCGTGAGTGTCTGGTCACCTGGCAGGTAAGTCTGATCCAGCTGTTGCCGTTTGAGAACAACCACATCTACCAGCAGATTCTTAACAAGGAGCTTGTGAATCGTGCCGTGCCGACGGGATTTCGCAATCGTTTGCAGTGTTTGATTGCTGAGGATACGGATAGTCTTACTGTCGCTCTATCTTACGACGATGCCGCTCAGATTTGTTTCAAATCACGACGTCTGTACTGGCTCTGGTATATGGCTGCGACTCTCGATCCATCGCTGGGCAATTCGTACACAGGCCGAGTTCTTGAAATGTACGGACAAGCTCGTGTCCGGCTGGATGCACTTCGCAAGACAGAGGATAGCAGGACGGGGCGATTGGTCTCACGTTTCCTGGATTCAGTTGAAGACCGACTCAGCCATCTCAAACGGGATGCGCAGCCACTATCAGATTGTTGCACTTACCCTGCGTTATCTGGCGTATAGAACCCGGCAACTTCCGTTGCCTTGAATGTTGTTGGTCTGATTCTCATTCGACCGACATTGAATCTAATTCGATGCCTGCTTCACACAACCGTATTGCAATAATTGGCTCTACCCGTTTCTACGGGATTCTGTCGAAGAATCCGATCGACATCTATGAGTGCGCGCCCGTGACGCTTGTGGAAATCAAAGCAGGCCGAGTGACCTCAGCAACGTTTGGCATGGTTCTGGTAGAGCAGGAAGCTTTGACAACAGAATTGGTGGACGCTTTGCAGGCGACCGACCTTCGTGACCGTGTTGTTGTCATCGGCTCTGACCAATCACAGATCAGGCCGCATCATCTGCCGGAGAACTTTGACTTTACGCCGGTTGATCTCGATGGCTTTGCCCACTCAGTGATGATCCAGATTTCGGTCGTGCTGTACGGTCTGTGGCATAACAAGGTCGGTCGCTATCTGGTGGCTGCTGAGCCAGAAGCGGAGAAGGCTGAAGGATTCGACTATGCCAGGCAAGAGCAAAGGCAATCGCTACTTCGTCTGGTGAACTATCCAATCGCGGCTCTGTCCGACGTTATCGCGGATATCGATCCTGCCAGAGTCAGCGACATCGATCAGAGGTTTGTTGAGCAGTTATCGTGGTTTCTGGCTTCTAATCCACCAACTGGTGCATCCGATTTTTCCAGGTCGCTTCGGGAAGATATCGAACTGTGCCGATCTGCCATTCGGCGAATCCTGGCGATTGCGCTGCACGTCAATCCCGACTCGAAGAACCCTACTCCCCACTCTCCGCAGTTTTCTGATATTGAGAACCTGCAACGGAAGTGGTTGTTGCCGGCACTGCTGGTGCTGACTGTCGGATCGAATCAGGATAGTTTCGACTCTGACCAGAAATCGGGATTCGACCGAAAAGTCTCGGAAGCCTGGATCCCGGACATGCGTGTGATTGATCGCGGGGCAGAAGTGCATCTCACGTTTGCAAGCAGTTTCACCGTGGGACAGAAACTGCAGACCATTTCAGGCTTCAAGAAGGCGGACGAGGTCAAGCAAATAATCATCGAGTCTTACGGCGGAACAGTCGACTTCAAACGGGATCGCATCCTCGTGAGTTTTGCAGACTCGTGATCGGTAGTGCCTTTATTCGTCTTGAAGTAACCGACTGAGTTTCCCTCGTCAGAAACGCCTTGCTCGTCAGAGTTTATGATGAGTCATTCCTCGTGACGTACGTTGCGTTGATCACCAGTTGAACCTGCTGAAGAGTCGCCTGTCCTAGAGATTTTTTGCGGCAGACTTCGATTCCAAGGCTGTCCAACAAATGAGTAGCGGGAGGTGATTCGAAGCTCGAATCTGATACTTGGTTCGACGATCTTGAAGGCTTGTGTTAATCATCCACGTGTTAACTGGCACTTCTACGATGAACCCATTCATTGCCGTTCCAACTCGTTCTCTTTGTGCCCGACTAGGGATCTCAAGAGTTTTTGCGGAAGAAACTTTGGATGCTATTCGACATGAGAATCGTCATGACCGTGATGTTCAGGCGGATTGGGGCGCGAATCTGCAGTTGCTCCATGTCCTGCTGGAGTTTTCTCGAGCCTTCGTTTACCGCCGTTCACTGGTGACCGTCGCGTCTGGCCTGGCAGTAAAGAGCGAAGGGCGACTGGATGACGTCGCCAGTATGCCATGGCGATGGCCGGGGCTTGACCACATCGTCAGCGCGGAATCCCGTCTTGCCGTCGCTATTCATGATCTGGCCACGACGCCCTTAAATGCGGTTTACCTGGCAGCAACGACGATTGACGAACTGGCTGGCCATCTTCGGATCTGGCAGCGAAGTCTTCAGGAGCGTATCGGCGGCGAGATTGTCGACGATCACCTGGAGATGATCGGGCAGCCCGACGAGGCTTCGGCGCGTGAAATTCTGAACGAGGCCATCGACGCTTTGAGTCAGTATCTGGCGAGAGAATCTGAACTGGATTCGCGATTGATTTGCCGGATGTCACGTCGCGTTTATCTGGTGACACTCTGGACGTCGTTGATTCATCCAGTGCTGCTCGATCAGAATCGCGGCTGCATCCTTGAGTTGTGCGAGAATGCTCTGAGTCGAGTCGAAAAATGTGGCGATCGCGAGCGGATTGCCCGACGGATAGAGCGGCTTCGCGACCTAACCATCGATGGCTTGAAGGAACGAGTCGCCAACGTTTGAGCTTCCTGCAAACCATGGGTTCCGAGTGTTCGCCGTCGCTTCTGGCTGGCCTAAGGTGGCGGCTGAACGGTATCCCTGAACGTGGCGTGGATGATTTCGGCAGGATGCTGTTTCCACCAGCTCGTGGATAGGAAACTGGTTTCCAGGCCGGTTTGCCGAACTTCATTGATCCACGCGGCTGCGCTGCGGGCTGATTCACCGCTCATCAGCAGAGCATCTTCCAGCAGTTGATATTCGCTCGGAAGGTCCGTCGCAAAAGTGATGGGGTCGTCGGAGCCGGCCGCGACCATCAATCCAGGACTTCGCGCCGCGTCGGTCGACGGCAGTTCGTTCGAATCTGCGATTGTTGCATTCGCGGATTCAAGTGTCCGCCTCTGAGCAGGTGGTGCCATTCTCCAGAGAGGGTGCTGTTGCAGATCGCCGAGATTTGCAGCAGGTTGGACGAAGGGTTGATCTCGATGGCAATGCGGTTTCTCTCGACACGACGGCAAAGGTACTGCTGCTGAGCAACCAGCGAAGAGATTTCCTCGTCGTCAATATCAATGGGAATAACCTGCTGGCTGCGCGCGAACACGGACGGGCTGCACAGCCAGAGATAGAGCAGTTCCATCATATCTTCAAAGCTGCCTCGCTGATTGAATCGTGAGTTCTGGTCCTCGTCACGAAACGCCTCGTCACGAAACGCCGCGTCACGAAACGCCGCGT
>CALDJX010000038.1 GCA_937899075.1 uncultured Planctomyces sp.
CGGCTGTCGAATCCAGCTCACACTTCACGCTGCGCACAGAATAGACAGCTACCTGCTGTCCGCCACTCAGAAGCTCCTTCCAGAATCACCAGTGTCTCTCGTTTGATTTCTCTTTTTTGCCGTAAGCCGACGAAGATCCTTACCGAGGATGGGACCGATCTGTCGCCCATCATCGGATGCGTAGTACCAGTTTTGTGCCATCGCAAAGCCTCACAACTCAGTTTGAGTCGATCCCGGGAAACGAATTACTAAATTCCTGTTTGAGAGTCCTAGCCAGTTATGGGGCAAACATTCTGCCACCGTCGTGCCGGTCGCGATCGAATTTCTCTGCGACACACTCTTGATTTAAATCGCAAATGCCATCGCTGACACTCACACACTCACAAATCAATACAAAATTGGAATTCATGATTACTGGAAACAATCATTTTATGTCAAGTAAAGACTTAGCAGCCGTTGAAAAATCCTGGCGAGTGGCACCGGTTGATTTTGGGTGATGAAGTGTGGCACGGGTTGCTTGCAACCAGTGTGCGAAGCACAAGAGGTACTAAGCAGGCGCCGTGGCGGTTCCGGAACGAAAACCTCCTGTCGTTTCACGACCCTGTTTGCAAGCAAACACGGCCAACCGGATATGAATGCGAAATGTCACACGAACGCAGCGTGGTCGGGCCAGTTGGACGAGGGGCGTAGCGACATGAAGCCTCCTCGGGTCCAGGCGTGAATTCATTGTCCAGATGCTTCGCAAGCTGAGAGCTCGGTATCCTGTGCCTTCGGCATCGGACCATTAGCGGGGCCTGACAAACTGTGAATCTTGTGAAGTGCTTCACTCCGCGGCAAACTGAGAACCGTTAGTCTCAGAGATTCAGCTTGCAGACATGCCTGGATCCAAACGGCAGGAGGACGGCGATTCGTGACTGTGGCAATCATTCTTCTGGCAGTTGTGTGCCTCGCTTACGCAAACGGAGCGAATGACAACTTCAAAGGGGTCGCAACACTTTTCGGAAGTGGCACGACCGACTATCGACGTGCTCTGACATGGGCGACCGTGACGACGCTGCTCGGTTCGCTCACGGCCATCCTACTGGCGGGGACGTTGCTGAAAAGTTTCAGCGGCAAAGGGCTTGTCGATGCGGAACTCGCTTCAACCACCGACTATGGCGCCGCGGTGGCTCTGGGAGCTGGACTGACCGTTCTGCTGGCAACTCGAATTGGCATGCCGATCTCGACAACGCACAGTCTGGTGGGAGCGTTGATCGGTTCCGGATGGGCGGCCGGAGCGGCGATCGACTATGCGAAGCTGGGAAGCGGGTTCTTTGCGCCACTCCTCGTCAGTCCCGTGCTGGCCGTTGGCTCGACCCTGCTGCTTTATCCGGTCCTGACTCGTTCACGCCGACGCTGGGGGATTACATCCGAAACGTGTCTGTGCGTCGGTAACGAACAGGTCGAGGTTGTGCCTGCAGCGTGCCACACGGTGGCGATCGCGAGAGCCGAGCAGTTGTCCGTCCAAATTGGTGACGCGGTGACCTGCCAGAGTCGTTACCAGGGAAAGATGCTGGGAATTGATGCGGCGGCGATTCTGGACCGACTCCATTTCCTGTCTGCGGGTATGGTCAGCTTCGCTCGCGGACTGAACGACACGCCGAAGATTGCCGCCGTGCTGCTTCTGATTCCGTCGCTCAACGGGCTGGGCAGCACGGCGATCGTTGGAGCTGCCATCGCGATCGGCGGCATCGTCAGCGCTCGACGAGTGGCCGAAACAATGAGCCAGAAGATCACCGCCATGAATCATGGTCAGGGATTTACCGCGAACTTCATCACCAGTCTGATCGTGATTGGAGCCAGCCGGCTCGGTCTGCCGGTTTCGACAACACACGTCAGCTGCGGATCACTTTTCGGAATTGGCACCGTCACTCGGCAAGCGCATTGGGGCATGATCGGAAAGATTCTCGGAGCGTGGCTCATCACTCTGCCAATGGGAGCCGCCCTTGGCGCCGTCTGCTACTGGAGCATCCGCACTTTATGAAAGTGCGGTGCAGAAGTGAGCATCTTTTCGCGTGGTCGATGCCGCAGGGTTGCCAGGGATCGTCAGTGTGGACTCATCGTGTCAGGAACAGATGGCTGGCCAATTGAGGGTTAATCAGTGAAAGTCCGGAGAGTTACGAAACATCGACCACTGCCAGGAACAGTCCGTCGTGATCTCCAGAGACTCCATTGTGAACGCTTTTCCGAAACCGGGCTGCAACTTTGAATATGGTCGAGCCTGGCGATCCTGCAGCTTCGTCAGGACGGTCGTCGTCCTGATCGCTTGCCTGCATGGCAACGGAACGTTCAAGGCTGCCGCCGAGATTCCCGCTGTTCCGACCATCCAGTACAACCGAGACGTGCGGCCGATACTTGCTGACAAGTGTTTCCATTGCCACGGGCCGGACGCCGCGGCTCGGCAGGCGGACTTGCGATTGGATGAGCGAGCAGTCGCAACGGCGGATCGGGACGGGCATCAAGCGATCGCTCCGGGCAAACCGATGAGCAGCGAATTGATTCGGCGAGTGTTATCAAAGGATGACGACCAGCGAATGCCGCCGCCTGAATCCGGCGCTGCGTTAACTGCTCAAGAGATCGACATCCTGCGTCGATGGATTCAGAGTGGCGCGGAATATCAAACTCACTGGTCGTTCATTCCGCCGAAGCGGCCCGCGTTGCCGGACGTTGACGATCCGTCCTGGCCGAAGAATGCGATCGACCATTTCGTGTTGGCAAGGCTCGATCAGGAGCAGAGGAAACCTTCGACCGAAGCGGACTCGGCAATGTTGATCCGTCGCGTGTCGCTCGACCTGACCGGACTGCCGCCAACAGTTGAAGAAGTCATCGCCTTCGAGAAAGCCTTCAGACACGACCCGGCAGCGGCGTATTCCAATCTGATCGACCGACTGCTCCAGTCGCCTCGCTACGGCGAACACATGGTCGTCGGCTGGCTGGATGCCGCCCGCTATGCCGACACCAATGGTTACTTCACCGACAACGATCGCACGATGTGGCCGTGGCGCGACTGGGTCATCAACGCGTTCAACAAGAACATGCCCTTCGATCAGTTCACGATTGAGCAACTCGCCGGTGACCTGTTGCCGAACTCGACGATCGATCAGAAGATTGCAACCGGGTTTAATCGCAACCACATGGTCAACAACGAGACCGGCATCATCGAAGAAGAGTTTCGCGTCGAGTACGTCGTCGACCGAGCCGACGCTACGGCCACGGTCTGGATGGGGCTGACCGTTGGCTGCGCACGCTGCCACGATCACAAGTACGACCCGATTTCGCAGAAGGACTTTTATCGGTTCTTTGCGTTCTTCAACAACGTGCCGGAACGAGGACTCAGTGGCACCGGCGGCAACTCAATACCGACACTGAAAGTTCCGGCGAAAGAACTTGACCTTCGACTGGATAAAATTCGTCGCGAAGTAGCGTTCGCCGAACGCGAGTTCGCTGCCGTCGAGCGACAACTTGACGCTGAGCAGGCTGCCTGGGAAGGAACCGCGATAGACGGTCTTTCTCGCGACAACACAGCCGGACTGGTTTCTCACCTTTCCCTGGACACGGCTTTTGCGTCAGCAGCAACGACGGGTTCCGTCGGCGTTGCTGAAGGGCTGCTCGGCAACGCTGCGAAGTTTAACGGCGACGGGTGTGTCAGTTTTTCAAATGTCGGCGATTTTGATTGCGACGACGCGTTTTCGGTCGGGGCGTGGGTGCAAGCGGAAAGTGCCGGCTGCGTCATTTCGAAAATGGACGACGCCAACGAGATGCGAGGCTTCGACATTACGCTTCGAAAAGGCAAGGCGATCGTCAATCTGGTTCATGGCTGGAACCGAAATGCGATTCGCGTCGCAACGAAGTCGTCGATCCCGACTCGACAGTGGCAGCACTTGATGATGGCATACGATGGGTCAGGCACGGCGAAGGGAGTGACGATCTACGTCGACGGTGTGGCGCAGATGGTCGAGATAATTCACGACTCATTGACTGGGACGATTCGAAATGCAGAGCCGTTCCGGATCGGACGTCGGCAGGCAAGTGCCTCGCTGAATGGGTTGGTCGACGATGTGCGAATTTACGACCGACGGCTCAGCGACGCCGAAGTGTCGGAACTGGTCAGCTCGCAGTTGATTCGCGGAGTCCTGTCAAAGCCTGCCAGCAAGCGAAGCGAGTCTCTGAAACAAAAACTGCGAGCATGGTTTATTTCGCACCGTGCCGACCGTCGTGCCGCAGAGTTGTCAGCAACGTTGGCCCGCCTGCGCAATGAAGCAACTTCGCTGGCAAAGAGCGTTCCCACGACGATGGTGATGCAGGACTCGAAAAAGCCGCGGCAGGCGTTCGTGCTTCTGCGCGGCGAGTACGACCAGCCTGGCGAAAAAGTGACGGCAGGGTTTCCTGGGTTCACGCCGGATGTTGTCGGTTCTAAAGCCGGCGACGTGCAAACGCTTAACCGTCTTGATCTGGCGAAGTGGCTGGTCGATCCCTCGCATCCGCTGACGGCGAGAGTGACCGTCAATCGACTCTGGCAGCGGTTGTTTGGAGTGGGCATCGTCAAGACGGTTGACGATTTCGGGACGCAGGGCGAATGGCCGAGCCATCCGGAGTTGCTGGACTGGCTGGCGGTCGAGCTGGTTGAAAGTGGCTGGGACATCCAGCACGTTCTGAAACTGATCGTCACGTCGGCAACGTATCGACAGTCGTCGAACGCTGCGTCGGAGTCATTCGCCAGTGATCCGGAGAATCGATTGCTGGCTCGCGGGCCTCGCTTTCGCATGAGGGCGGAGATGCTCCGCGACAACGCTCTGACCATCAGTGGGTTACTGGTCGAGAAAATCGGCGGGCCGTCGGTGAAGCCTTATCAACCGGCAGGACTCTGGAAAGCTGTCACGTACGATGGGGATAGCGAGTACCTTCCTGATAAAGGCGACTCGCTTTATCGCCGCAGCCTGTACACATTCTGGAAGCGTCAGTCACCGCCGCCGAACATGCTGGTGTTTGACGCTCCGACTCGCGAAACCTGCACGGCTCAGCGATCGCAGACTAATACGCCGTTGCAGGCTCTGGCTCTGATGAATGATCCAACGTTTATTGAGGCGTCGCTGAAAATCGCCGAGCGAATGATGGCCTTGTCAGCGGACAACGAATCGGGCCGAGTCGCGTTCGCATTTCGGGCCTCGACTGCTCGGCGACCTGCGAAGGACGAAGTGCAGATTCTGCTTGACGTTTTCGAGGCTCAGAAAGTTGCCTTCACCGAGAAGCCGAACGATGCTCGGAAGCTGCTGGCGGTCGGCGAGTCGAAACAGGATGAGTCGCTCAGGGAAGCAGACCTTGCCGCCTGGACGACGGTTGCCAGCATTATCCTGACGCTGGACGAGACGGTTACGAAGCGATGAATGAAAGGTTGAAGAGTGTGCCACTGGCTCCGCCACTGCGACGTCCCTATAGAGAATCGTTCGAGCTCAGTCGCGTAGGCTGGGTCAAGACCCAGCTTTCCCAGGGACGCATTTGCTGGGTCAAGACCCAGCCTACTCACTGGCTCCGCCATCCGGTCGCCGATTGAGAATCGTCAGAGCATCAGCACTGGCAGAGCCAGTGGCACACAGTCGCGTAGGCTGGGTCTCGACCCAGCTTTCCCAATGACGCAATTGCTGGGTCAAGACCCAGCCTACTCACGGACTCCGTCAGTGTGACCGTCGGATTGAGAATCGTCAGAGAAGCAGCACTGGCAGGGCCAGTGGCACACAGAGGGCAACAATATGTCTCACGCAAAAACTCATCTGGTACAGCGGCGGCGGTTTCTTGGGCACTCGGCATCCGGTGTCGGAGCAGCGGCGTTGGCTTCGCTGTTGAATCCTCAACTGCTTGCGGATTCTCCTGAAACTGAGCCACGAGCGAAACGGGTTATCTACCTGTTTATGCACGGCGGACCGTCTCAGATGGACCTGTTCGATGAAAAGCCGCAGCTGTCGAAACTGCACGGGACCGAGCTGCCGGCTTCGGTCCGGATGAATCAGCGGCTGACCGGGATGACGTCGCAGCAGAAGTCGTTTCCGGTGGCTTCTTCAGTTTTCAAGTTTGGTCGTCATGGTGAGTCCTGCGCGGCGTTGAGCGAGCTGTTGCCGCATCTTGGCAAAGTGGCCGACGACGTTTGCTTCATTAAGTCGATGCACACCGAGGCGATCAACCACGATCCGGCGGTGACGTATCTGCAAACCGGTCATCAGCAACCGGGCCGACCGAGTCTGGGATGCTGGCTGAGTTACGGACTGGGCAGTGAGAACCAGAACCTGCCGGCGTTTGTGGTCTTACTTTCGCGCGGCAGCGCGGCGAGGCCGGACGATCCTCTCCACAGTCGGTTGTGGGGTTCCGCGTTTCTGCCGTCCAATCATCAGGGCGTGAGTTTTCGGTCGTCGGGCGATCCTGTGCTTTATCTTTCGAATCCGCCAGGAATTGATGCCGCGATGCGCCGACGCATGCTGGACGGACTCGCTCAGCTCAATCGGAAACAGTTTGAGGTCGCACGCGACCCCGAGATCAATACTCGGATTGCCCAGTTCGAACTTGCCAACCGGATGCAGGCTTCGGTGCCGGAGCTGACGGACCTCAGCGGGGAAACGAAGAAAACCTTTGACATGTACGGCGTCGATGCTCGCCGACCGGGGACGTTTGCGGCGAACTGTTTGCAAGCTCGGAGAATGGCTGAACGCGGCGTGCGGTTTATTCAGCTTTACCATCGCGGATGGGACCAGCATTACAACCTGCCGAGCGACCTGCGTCTGCAGTGCTGGGATGTTGATCAACCATGCGCCGCGTTGATCAAAGATCTGAAGCAGCGAGGGTTGCTCGATGACACGCTGATTGTCTGGGGTGGCGAGTTTGGTCGCACGATCTACAGCCAGGGGAAAATCGAAAGCAATAACTACGGCCGTGATCACCACGGACGATGCTTCACGATGTGGCTGGCCGGTGGCGGCGTCAAACCCGGCGTCACCTACGGAGCGACGGACGACTTCTCGTACAACGTCGCTAGCGATCCCGTCCACGTTCACGATTTGAACGCCACGATCCTGCATTGCCTGGGCATCGACCACAAGCAGTTGACGTTCAAGTTTAAGGGCCGCCAGTACCGTCTGACCGATGTTCACGGCGAGATCGTCAACGGCGTTCTGGCGTGATGTCGAAGTTTCAGAGGTACAAAAAAACGACGCCCAGGAAAATTCCGGGGCGTCGTCATCAGGTCACTGTGGTTTGTTACGCCGGAGAAAGGTGACTCCCTTGTAACGACCTGTGGTTCGTCGGGGAACGACTAGCCGAGCAGTGAGAGAACCTGCTGTGGTTGCTGGTTCGCAATTGACAAGACCGAGATACCAGCCTGGCTCAGAATCTGAGACTTGGTCAGGTTGGCGGTTTCGACCGCGAAGTCTGTATCGACGATCTGGCTTCGAGCTTCGGAAATGTTTTCCAGAGCCACACCCAGTGTCGCAACGTTGGTTTCGATGACGTTCTTCTGGATGGCTCCGAGTCGGCCTCGAAGAGTCGAGACTCGGTCCAGAGCTTCGTCGACGATATTGACCAGGCTGCTTCCCTGAACGCTCGGGCCAACATCCAGCAGGCTCTTACCGCCGCCGGTGCCGAGTTCGTACAGCTTCCCGCTCAGGCCACCGAGTCGAGCGGTGTTGACCGCTTCGATGCCGATGCCGACCTGACCATTGGCTGAAACTTCTTCACCAATCTGGAAGGTTGAACCGCCACCGGTCACGCTGAACGATGTCGTGTTGGAATCCGTGTTGGCGGTTGAGTCGAACGTCAGGCTGACGTCGATGGTGGCCGTCTTCAGCGAAGCCTTCAGGCCATCACCGTAGGCTCGTGAGCCGTTAATGGTGGCGACGACGTCGGTTCCTTCGTCACGACTGACCAGAGCGTTGGCCGCGTCCTGTGTAACAAAAGCACCGCTGAGCACATTAACTTCGGTAAATGCTGAAGACCCAAAGTCTGTGCTGGTCAGCGTCAACGTTTCAGTTGCCTTGCTCGTGGAAACAGCAACACCACCATCGGCAACTTCGAAGATGTCGCTATTAGTAGCTGTTGCGGTTGCACTGATCAATGCACTCGCCTCGGTGCTGGCTACGACAGCGGCTTCAATGTCGTCCGCTGTTGCGTCCGAATCACCAGCACCATCAGCGCCCAGTTCGATAGAAATCGCGATCGCACCGGTACCTACACCAGTGACACTTGAAACAGAAGTTTCGGCGTTGGCTGCCCCTTGTGTATACGTGACTGTAACTACATCTGCTGAACCAATCTGATTCCCTACTTCGGCGAAGGCAACGGTGTCGGTGCCACCATTGGTTGTGCCAGTTGATGTTACTGTTCCGGCAGTGTTCGTACCCGAAACTGCAGCCGAAACACCCGTTGCGTCTGATACAGCGTTGATAGCTGTCGAGACGTTCGTTAGTGAGGCACCTGCGTCGAAGAACAGAACCTGATTGCCGTCCTTACCGCCAACTTCGAGAGTTGTGTCGAGACGAACGTTACCATCAGTTGTCAGCGTGCCTTTTTCGGCAGCCGTGTCGATGGTCGCGTTGACCGCGACGCTCGAGCTGGAGCCGAAGAAGAGTTCGTTGACCTGGAAGTCGTTCAGCTTGGCCGAGTTAGCGGCGTCGATCTGAGTGTTGTAGCCCTTTGAGCCATCGATCAGCTTGTCGCCACCGAAAGTGGTGTTCGCCGAGATTCGATTGATGGCTGACAGAGCGGCGTCGATCTGAAGCTGGTTCGCTTCGATTTCCGTGTCAGAGAGGGCTCCACTATTGAGGCCTTCCTGAACCATACCACGGACCTGATTGAGCAGGCCGCCGATTTCGCCGAGAGCACCGTCCGCTGTCGCGATAACGTTACTGGCCCGGTTGCTGTTCTTGATTGACTGCTCGATCGTGGTGACCTGCAGTCGCAGTTTCTCGCCAGCGATCAGGCCGGATGGGTTATCCGAACCGCTGTTGATCTGCGAGCCCGTCGACAGTAGTTGCAACGACCTGTCGAGAGAACTGTTTGCTTTGTTGAGGTTTCGAAGGCCTCGAGTTGTTCCGACGTTTGTGGCGATCCGCGTCATGGCAATATGCCTTTCCTAAAGTGACCTTGGTGTTCCCTGGCTCTCCCGCAACCACTGATCTGAATCCGTCGTTCGACGGCGTTGAATCAGTGGTTCTTTCGAAGTGCCTCGGACAGTTGAATCCCTGTTGTCTGAGAAAGTCGTTCCAACGTGTCTTCTGTGGTGTCAGTCAATCCGCCAGCGTCCACATTGTGGAAGTTCTGGCTCAGACAGAAATCTCCTGTTCGGGGCGTCGATCGCTGGGAACATCCCGAGTGATCTGTTTGGCTCCTGCCACTGCCTTGTTTCTTCGCGACTGACTTTTTCGTTTCGCTGATGAGCAGCGAGTTGTGTCAGCCGTTTCGAAAACCCTTCTCCATAACCGAATCGAGTCCCGAATTTCTTCGGATCATCATTGTCACTATCGGTCAGGAAATGCGGACTCGCAGATGTTTAGATGGAGCAACTGTAGAATTCAGGCTCTATTAAGAGTGATGCCTGATGAGCAGCGGGGATTTACCTCACCATTAAGAGCCGGTGAGCAGCCAGACGCGGTTTCAGCGTGAAACCAGAGGAGCTATGGGCGACTTGATGGTGTCGCCAGGCGTCTGGAGTAATCCCTCGTTTGCGGGATCAGTGAAAGGCTCTGAACCAGATTGTCGAGAGCTTTCTCGATCGTCGATCATGAGCCGGCCCGGCGGCGCACGTCACTATTCGAAGACCGTTCTGCGCGTCGAACGCCCAAGGCGTCGAGCCCGTTCTATAAGGTGGTCAGGCAAACGACGCAGACACTTCAACGCAAGTTCTACGTTGAAGGCAATTACGTTGACGGCGATGCGGAATCGTCGGCGACCTTTTCCTCAGATTCGCTCTGAGCGCGTTCGCGCTGGATCGCGTCGTAAACTTCCTGCCGATGCACGGGCACCTCTTTAGGAGCCTCGATACCCAGTCGAACCTTGTCACCACGAATGTCGACGATCGTAATTACGATGTTGTCGCCAATGATGATGCTCTCATCTCGTTGTCGGGACAAAACCAGCATCTGCAAGACTCCTTCTCGTGGGGAAACTGCGTCTAACGACCAGACGTCAATTGATTCAAATTTCTCGAACGCTTCAGTCCGTGTCGTAAACGCGATCGCAGAACTGTGGTGGGAGAGCGATGTATCGTTTCCCGTCAAGACTGACGGTCCACGCTGGATTGCCCTCAGGAAAGCGAGCTTTCCGAAGGCACCGACATCACCTCACTCCGTGTGTGCTTAATGCGTGATTCCGTCATCGTCTGTAAAGGTGCCGTAACGCGGGCGCGTTTCGCTGATAAAACGAGGACTCGCGAAACCCGGTGCCGCCTGTTCCGTTTGTGACGGGAGAAACGGATACTCGTGCAGAGATTTCGAGTCGAAGTCCCGAAAGCCGATTGACTTCCTGACTCTTGACTCAAATTGCAACGGGCGGAACGAAAAGTTGAAATCGGCCTGACGGCAGACGGCAAAGTCGACTCGTTGCGACCTCGACAAGGCTTGGCTAAGGTTTTCGCTGGAGCTGTGCTGAAGCCACCGGGAAAAAATCTGTCGCACTGATGACCGGCTACGAACGATGCCGGCTGCGTCGTTTGAGCCATCGGCTGCTTTGCGGCAATCGGTTACCTGGCCAACGGTCCGCACACGACGTGGACAGTGCTCAGCTTGTTTTGAATTCTGATGCGGGATTCACCGGAAACCCTACGGAGCTGTTTCGATGCTGACACTCTTAATCGCTGTGGGTTCGTTCGTCGGATATTTGATTGCCTACCACACCTACGGCCGCTGGCTCAGCCAGAAGATCTTTCAGCTTAACGATGAAACGGTAATGCCCAGCCACGAGCTACGGGACGACGTCGACTTCGTCCCAACGAAGCGGCAGGTCATTTTCGGGCACCACTTCACCAGCATCGCCGGCACCGGGCCAATCGTCGGGCCAGCGATTGCTGTGTTCTGGGGTTGGTTGCCGGCTCTGATCTGGGTGTTCCTCGGCTCGATCTTCATCGGTGCGGTCCACGACTTCGGCGCGCTGGTCGTCTCCTTAAGAAACCGCGGTCAAACCGTCGGCGAAGTTGCCGGACGACTGATCAGCCCTCGCGCTCGCGTCCTGTTTCTGGTCATCCTCTTCATGGCCTTGACTGTGGTGCTGGCCATTTTCGGATTGGTCATTGCTTCAATTTTCAAAGACTACCCGGAGAGCGTGCTCCCGACCTGGATATCTCTGCCGTTGGCCGTGGCGATCGGATATTGGGTCTACAAAAAGGGCGGCGGAATTCTTGGACCGTCGCTGGGAGCGTTGGCTGTTATCTACGGATGTGTCTGGCTGGGGGCTTACGTCGTCCCCATCGACATCGCCGCACCGGTCGAGGCAATTCGGAATACGCTGGGGCTGAGCACGAGTGGCTTCTTAAACGTCATCACGATGTGGACTTTCGTGTTGCTGGTTTACTGCTTTATCGCGTCGGTGCTTCCCGTCTGGGTTTTGCTTCAGCCACGCGACTATGTAAACAGTCATCAGTTGGTCGTGGCCCTTGGCCTGTTGATGATTGGCGTTGTGGTGGCAGGGGCAAACGGGACGGCGAATCTGGAAGACAGCGCTCCGATGATCGCAACGTCGTTGCCTTCCGACGCGCCTCCGATCTGGCCGTTCCTCTTCATCACGATTGCCTGCGGAGCGTGCAGCGGTTTTCACTGTCTGGTCAGCAGCGGCACGACCAGCAAGCAGATCGACAAAGAATCCGACGCTCAGTACGTCGCTTACGGATCGATGCTGCTGGAAGGCGGGCTGGCGATCATGGTCATCCTCGCGTGCTGTGCCGGCGTCGGCATGGGCGGATTTGATCGAATCGCCGATACAAACGCTGGCGGCGGGTATCGATACGAAGCTCGACTGGAAGCCGACGGCCAGCAGGCGACCGGCGCAGCAGCCTGGCAGGCTCAGTATGACATCGGCAAGAAGTGGAACGACTTCAAACTATCGAACAAAGTTGGAGCATTCGTAAATGGCGGCGCGAACTTTCTGACGTCGATTGGTATCCCCTTGAAGCTTGGCATCAGTGTTATTGCCGTGCTGGTTGCGTGCTTTGCGGCCACCACCCTTGATAGCGCGACGCGACTGCAAAGGTACGTCGTTCAGGAACTCGCCGGAACGCTTCGTATCAAGCCACTTCAAAACAAGTATGTGGCAACAGGCTTCGCAGTCATCCTTGCGGGATTCGTCGCGGCCATGCCAGCGGCCGAAGGCAAGCCGGCCGGAACCGGAGGACTCATCCTCTGGCCATTGTTCGGAGCGACCAATCAGCTGCTGGCGGGACTCGCCTTCATGGTGACAATGTTCTACCTCTGGCGACGCGGCCGCCCGGTCTGGTTTGTCGCCATTCCGATGACCATCATGCTGATCATGCCTGCGTGGGCGATGTTGTGGCAGATGTTCAACTCAGAAAGTGGCTGGTACCAGGCAGGGCAGACGCATCTGCTTTGGACTGGCTTTGCGATTCTTGGCATCCAGGCCTGGATGATCGTCGAAGCTTTGCTTCTGTTGCCGCGAGTAAAGGGAGTTATCGAGGACGGTTTGCCGCCTCTCGCGAAGCCATCTCTCGCGGGCGCCGACGGTTCGAGTGGTCCAAACTGCTGACCAAGCTGTGCCACCATTTCATCGACCGATTATTCAGGAGAGGCAGCCGGATCGATTTGACCGGATGTCGGTTTTCACGAATCGACAGGACATTCACAGATTCAGACACACAGACAGGAAGGAATAGAGTATCCCCATCTATGCTCAAGATGTTGCGAACGAGGCCCGTAGACTTGAATTGACACGATCAACATTCGGGTTAACATGCCTCGAACCTTTGAGTACTGTTGCCTTCCTCACCTGTTGGTTTTCCGGGTAGACTTTAGCACCCAGCCAACAATCGATGCCTGAGGAAGTTGAATCCGGGTTCCACGTCGTTCTCGTGCTTACTCGATTGCCGCCACTTTCGATCTCAACGTTTCCGGCTTAGAGCGGATTCACTCACAGGTTGGCTTAGCCCTGAAATCGTGTGTCTGTTGACTCACTCGCTGTCTCAGTCTTCAATGTAAGAACGACTGATGGATGCAGGCTCATCTTTTCGGGACAATCATTTAGTCGCGTCCTTTAGCTGTCGTGAGGTTGTGACTTTCAAGTCGTGACTTCGCTAAACGACGGCACCCCGTTGGCGGTTTTTCTACTCACTGCCGGTTGCTACTCACTGCCGGTTGCTTCGATTGAGCACCAACTACGGTGGTTGTGGGTTGTGAAGCTGCTGAACAACGATACTCTGGATTCCGGGTAACGGATCGCCCGGTAGAACCTCGGCGTTTTCCAGCGTCAACGGATTTTCAAACGGCTGTGGCATGCAATGCCGCTTTTCGGGAATCACTGAAGGCCGGTCTCAATCTCGTGGCTTGGATTCGTTGTGCCCGAGTTTTGAACTGTTCTGCTGAGGTGGATTGTTAAACCTCACCCTCTCGCGTTTACCTCGGATCGGACGTTCTTTTCCGTTCCCAAAGGCAATTTTCAATCGGGACTTTCTGGTCACCGGTTGCAGTCGACAGACTGCTCGCATGACGTTTCAAACGGTTGGATTCTGATCCGCTGTTTGACTTCTGTGAAACCCTGCTCACACGAGCTTTCAGCTCTTTCGAGAGCTTCCAGTTGAACACCTTTGTGTACTCCATGACCTGTTCGTGATTGACTTCTCACGATTCGATTGAAGTGACGAATTCAGTTCATGCTTCGCTCTGTCTGGAATGATTTTATGGTAGCTAAGAGTTCTGATTCATCAGCAAAACCTCCCGCCCGTCGTCGACGCGTTCGCAAAAGTGAAGATGCTGACGGTGACAGTTCGAGCAAAGACGACGTGAAGGACGTCATCTTTGACGAGTCGGACGACTCGCCACCGCCGAAACGGAAGAAAGCGACGCGGCGTAAAAAGGCGGCGGCCAGGCCAACAACAACAGCTGCCGACGAAGCGGTTGTCGAACCAGTCGCCGATGCAGAACCTGCACCGAAACCAGGGCGACGTCCACGGCGTTCAACGTCCGCTGACGATACCCCTGCTGAACCTCGTGAGCGTGAGACCTCGTCAGAGAGTTCTCCGCCGGCACCGACTTCACAGGAACGTGCGGATCAGGATCGCCAGGAAAGACAGGACAGCCGCGAACAGGAAGGGGCGACATCATCCGACACTGATGATGAAGGCCGTCCTCGCCGCCGCCGACGACGTCGTCGACGCCCTCAGGGTGGCAGTGAAGGCGGGTTCAACAACAACGGCCCCGGAAACAACAACGGCGCGGGGAACAACAACAGCAGCAGTAATAGTAGCAATAGCAATCATGGCGGCGGTGGACCGAACAGCCAGCGCGGTGGACGTCGACGTCGAGGTCGAGGTGGACGTGATACCCGCGACGGTCGCGATAACCGACAGGGAAACAATCGCGATCGAGTTCGCTCCGTTGCTCCAAGTACCGAAGTTATCGAGGGCACGATCGACGGCGTTCTTGAGATGCACCCGAAGGGGTATGGTTTCCTCCGGGATCAGGAAAAGGGCTACGTCGCACAGGAATCCGATCCGTTTGTGCCAAGCTCGCTCGTTGAAAAGTATCGTTTGCGTGAAGGAGTGATGATTCGCGGTGACGTTGGACCAGGCGTCCGCAATCAAGGGCCTCGACTCAAAGATGTCGAATTAATCAATGATCTGACTCCGGAAGCGTATGCCGAAGTCAAAGACTTTGACGAACTGACTCCCATCACGCCGCACGTTCACGTCCGGTTGGAGACAGGGCCGAAGCCGGTGACCATGCGAGTCATGGACTTGCTGACGCCTGTTGGGAAAGGCCAGCGAGCATTGCTGGTTGCTCCTCCGCGGACTGGTAAGACGATGCTGCTGCAGGATATTGCTGATGCAGTCAGCAAGAATCACCCTGAGATGCATCTGATGGTTCTGCTGATCGATGAGCGTCCGGAAGAAGTCACGGAGATGACTCGCTGCGTGAAAGGCGAAGTCATTGCTTCTTCAATGGACCGCGACGTCGAAAGCCACGTTCGTATGAGCCAGCTCATGATCGAACGTGCGAAACGAATGGCTGAAACCGGTAAGGATGTCTTCATCCTGATGGACAGTATCACTCGCATGGCGCGTGCGTTTAATAAATGGGCCGGCGGTGGCGGAGGTGGTGGTTCTCGTCACTCAGGCACGATGAGTGGTGGTCTGCATATCAAAGCTCTTGACATCCCGAAGAAGCTTTTCGGTACGGCTCGTCAGTTCGACGAAGGTGGCTCGATCACCATCGTCGCGACGGCCTTGATCGAAACCGGCGGCCGCATGGACGACGTAATCTTTCAGGAGTTCAAAGGCACCGGCAACATGGAGCTTGTGCTTAGCCGAGACCTTGCCGATCGCCGAATCTGGCCAGCGATTGACATCACTCGATCGGGAACTCGTCACGAAGAAAAACTCTTCGAAGAAGATGCTCTTGATAGTGTGATCATGCTGCGTCGAAGTTTGATTTCGCTCAGCCCGGTTGAAGCGATGGAGCAGCTCACGCGAACGCTGGATCGATTTCCAACGAACAAAGAATTCCTTCAGAAGGTGAAGGCGATTCTGTAACGCTGTCCTCTTGATCTTCAGATAATTCAACTCCCGACTTCAGCAACCGCTGGAGTCGGGAGTTTTTTTTTGCGCCATGCGAACGGTTTGCGATCACGGATTGCAGACACGGTGTGGACTCACTGATTCGCGACAAACAGGGCACCTTTTCAGGCCACGCAGCCAAATTCTGTTGATTCCTTAATGGCATTTGCGTTTTCCGAAGGGTCGTTCGATTAACAGTCGCATACGGGATCGGCTTCGCAAGAACTCCGGAAAGAGGCATCAAAAATGGGTTTGATCGATTTGGGATCGCCGGCCGCGAAGGTGCATTCGTCACTGGAAAATCTGCAGGAAGCGTGGATGGCTTCGCAGGAAAAGTGGAGCGACGAGAACGCTCGAAAATTCGAAGAAGAGTATCTCGTACCACTGGCTTTGACGGTCAAGTTGTCACTCGATGCAGTTAACCGAATGGCCGAAACACTGCACGAAGCCGAGCGGGACTGCACCTGAATTCGTCCTTCAACGAACGGCTGTGCGGTTGAGGGGGATAGTCGATCCCTGCGCTGCTGTCGTTAATGCTCGGAGAACTCCAAACATCATGACAACTCTGCATAGCGAAACTGACCCGCATGACCGCTCACTGGAAAATGACGAAGCCACCGCAACTCAGATGCTGTCGGATTCGCCACCGGATACACTGAACTCTTCGACGTTCGGCTTGCAGTATTCCGAAAACGCCGCAGTTTCAAGCGTCAATGTGGCTAACGAACGGTCATCCAATGGCCGGCAGCACGAGGTGAGTAAAGTGTCGGTTGGCGTGGCTGCAGAGCGAGTCAAAAGTCTGATTCAATCATTGTTCGATGGGATCGCCCAGCGAGTCGATGGCGAGCTCGGTCTGGCGCAACGTCTGAAGAACGAACTCGCGGAAGAGCGAGTCCGTTTCGAAGCAGAATCCGAAGCAAGGCAATCGGTCTACGAAACCGAACGGAATGCTCTGCAAACCGAATACGACTCCGTGTGCGCCGAGGCGGGACTTCACTATCAAGGTCACTACTCGGCTGCTTCCGAAGAGTATGATGAAGCACTTCGAGCAGCGAACGAAGATTATGAAGACATCGCCGATCAGATTCGGCAGGAGTTCGAAGAGACGCGATGGATGGTCGTGTCCTACTTCGACGAAAACGCTGGCGGCTCTCCCAAGCAACAGTTTGAGCAGTTTGAACACAACGTTGAGCGATCTGGCGAGCACCTCGCGAGTGAAGCAACGCAACTGGAAGAAATGTACGAGTCGACTGTCGCGACTCTCAAAAAACGCCGAATGTGGACTGACCCCGAGCAGCCAGGCCATCAGGCGTTACCAACATCGCTTGACGGACTGGTGGAAGCTTTCGAGGAACGAGCGAGTCAGGCACGGACTCAGTCAGCACGTTTGAAACGTCAGACGCTTCCACTTCTGTTCGCCGGACTGATGCCGCTCGTCTTCTTTGCAGTGGTCGCCGGAGGGTTTACCGCCACGGCCTGGTTCGCGATCGATCCAGTAATGCTTGGTTTCAAAACGACTCCGCCGACGCACGAATGGCTCGCGATTCTCGGCGGCAGTTCCGTGGTCCTCACGATGGCGATTCAGGGGATCCTGTTCGGCATCGCTCGCGGAAGCGCCGATGCACGCTACGAACAGCTTGCTCAGCAGATGGCTGATTTACGAGCCATCCGTCAGCACTGGACGCGATTGTCCGGTCGAGAATTCAAACGCCGTAAGAAGGAGTTTAATGAGTGGTACGCCGCACTCGTGGAAGATCGGGATTCTCGATTGCGGATGGCTCAGGAGAAATTTGACCGCGAGACCAACGGTCACAAACAACGCCGAGCCGACCTGCTCCAACAAGCTAACGATCGATACCCCTCGCTGATGGAGTCGTTGACTCGTGAGCGGGACGAACATCTGCAACGTGCTCACGATGATTACCCCGGAAGACTGGATAAGCTCAAGGCTAGATTCGAGTGGGACGTCAAGAAGCTCGGTGACGAGAGTGAAAAGCGAACCCTGGCGATTCAGCAGCGTCACGATTTCGACTGGCAGAACATGGCTCAGTCGTGGCACGGCGTTGTTGATTCGGTACGGACAACATCCGACCGAATGAACGCCGACATGGCAGCGATCTCGCAACGATGGCCGGATCTGGCGTTTGGAAACTGGACGCCCGCAACGGCCATCCCAAACGGAGTCCGACTTGGAGATTTCAAACTTCGTCTCGACGACATCGAGTACGGCGTGCCGGAAGATGACCGGCTAGTTCCGGAAGTTACCGAATTTTCGATCCCTGCGATGTTACCGTTCCCGGACAAGTCGTCATTGCTGCTTCGAGGCAGCGGTGGCGAGGCTCGTGAAGCGGCGGTCGATCTTCTTCAGGTAGTCATGTTAAGACTTCTGGCGACACTGCCGCCGGGAAAAGTTCGGTTCACGATCATCGACCCGATTGGCCTGGGCGAAAATTTCTCGGCGTTCATGCACCTGGTTGATTACGACGAACTGCTGGTCACCAGCCGAATCTGGACCGAAGCCGCGCATATCGAGCAGCGACTTACGGACTTGACTGAGCACATGGAGACGGTATTTCAGACGTACCTTCGCAATGAATT
Organism: uncultured Planctomyces sp.; assembly: GCA_937899075.1. Taxonomy (GTDB): domain Bacteria; phylum Planctomycetota; class Planctomycetia; order Planctomycetales; family Planctomycetaceae; genus JABMPE01. The sequence goes on from CALDJX010000038.1 coordinate 18,389, forward strand.
CAAAACGATCGAAGAATACAACGAATTTGCTGGCGAAGTCGCTGAGCCGTATCACATTCTCGTCATTGCGGGCTTCCCGTCGAGCTTCTCGGAACAGGCGGCCAGGCGGTTAACCAGCATCCTGTCCAGCGGTCCTCGGTGCGGTGTTTACACACTGTTAAGTGTCGATCCTCAATTAACGATGCCGCCAAACTTCAGTCTGGCGGACGCTGAGTACGAAGCAACCTGCCTCACATGGAACGACGGCGGCTTCGCGTTTGACGACGAAGAGACAGCCTGGCTTCCCCTGGAGTTACACACCGCTCCAGAACCGGACGAGTTCAGCCGGTTTGTGAAACGCGTTGGCGACGCATCAAAAGACGCGCGACGTGTCGAGGTTTCGTTCGAACGTGTCGTGCCGAAACAACTCTGGCAGCAAGACAGTCGCGGCGGGCTGGACGTGCCGCTCGGAAGAGCCGGTGCAACAAAGCTTCAACACATGCGTCTGGGCAAAGGAACTTCTCAGCACGTCTTGATCGCTGGCAAGACCGGTTCCGGCAAATCAACGCTGATGCACATTCTGGTGACAAACCTCGCGCTGCATTACAGCCCGGACGAAATCGAGTTTTACCTCATCGACTTTAAGAAGGGGGTTGAATTCAAAACGTACGCCGCGAATCGGTTGCCGCATGCTCGCGTGATTGCCATCGAGAGTGACCGCGAGTTCGGCCTCAGCGTGCTGCAGCGACTCGACGCAATCCTGAAAGAACGCGGCGATCTATTCCGTGAGCGAAGTGTTCAAGACATCGCCGGATTCCGTAACAACAATCCAGAACGCATGCCTCGGATCATGTTGTTGATCGACGAGTTTCAGGAATTCTTCACCGAGGACGATCGCATTTCTCAGCAGGCAGCGTTGCTGATGGACCGCCTGGTACGCCAAGGGCGAGCTTTTGGCATGCACGTCATGCTTGGTTCGCAGACGCTTGGCGGGGCCTACTCGTTGGCACGCAGTACGCTTGGGCAAGTCGCCGTCAGGATCGCGTTGCAGTGCAGCGAGGCAGACGCTCATCTCATTCTGAGCGAGGACAACACGGCCGCGCGATTACTCACTCGACCGGGTGAAGCGATCTACAACGACGCCAACGGTTTGCTCGAAGGCAACCACCCATTCCAGATCGCATGGCTCGACGATGACAAACGCGACGGGCATTTGGGGCGAGTCCGGGATCTCACGGATGAACAGAACATCGAAGTTCCTGCACCGATCATCTTTGAAGGAAACGTCCCGGCGATTCCGACAAATAATCAGGAACTGGTCGCACTGTTTGCTCCCGACCGGACTGCTGAACCAGGCGGCGTAATCGAGGCCTGGCTGGGCGAAGCGGTCGCCATCAAGCCTCACACAGCCATCGGCTTCCGCCGACTGGCCGGATCGAATCTGCTCGTTGTTGGACAAAGCGCGATCGGTGCACGAGGAATTCTCTCGTCCGTTTTCCTGGCGGCCATCGGTCAGGTTTCACCAGTCATGCCGGACGACGCGGTTTTCCTGGTAGACGAACCGGAAGAGTTGCCAACTGAAGAAGCCGACTCAGCACCCCCCACGACTGACTCAGCACTCCCCCCTACCGATTCTGAATCGTCGACGGCGAACGCTCTGGAAGCGATGAAGTCGTTTTCGTTCGCCGATATGAAGATACCGAATCCGGTGGCCGATTCGTCTGAGGAAGACTCAGATGAAACGAGTGTCAGTCGTCCGGTGTCGCAGTTCTACATTCTGGATGGAGAACTGGCAGACGCTCCAGCGGTCGAATTCTGGAGTAGTCTCACCGCGGGATTGCCTCACGATATTCGAGTGGGCGGCCCGGGTGATGCCGCGAATTTTGTCGGTGAACTGGCAGCGGCGGTTGAGTCTCGCGGGAAGGCAACAACAGAGCCCGCAATTTTCCTGGTGATCGACAACCTGGGACGATTCCGCGATCTCCGCAAGGCAGACGACGAATACAACTTTTCCGCTGATCGAAGCAAAGTCGCAAGTCCCGCCAAACAGTTCGTGCAGATTCTGAAGGAAGGCCCGAGTGTCGGCATTCACGTTCTTGTCTGGGCGGACACTTACAACAACGCAAGTCGATGGATGACCAATCAGACAATGCGGGAGCTTGAAATGCGGGTTGCGTTCCAGATGAGCGCGACAGATTCCAGCAACCTGATCGACTCACCGGTGGCAGGGCGACTCGGCCAGAACCGTGCATTGCTCTATCTTGAGGAAACAGGCACGCTGGAGAAATTTCGCCCGTACGGACTGCCGTCAGACGACTGGCTGGCGACGATTCGAGCCAGTCTCGGCGTTAACGAATCCAAAGCTGCCGATAATCAAATCGCAACGATCCCTGACGAAGATATCGAAGTCTGCGACGATCTCAGTTCATGGACGGTGCTGTAGCATTCTGAGCCGCGTCGTGTGAGAAATTCCTCACTACCCAGCGTCGAATTCGCTACTGAAATCGTGCTGGCGGCTGGCGTTGATCCGTCAATCGAATCGCATTTTCGAGAATCAGCGCTGGACGAATTCAAGGAATCAGCGAGCCGACTATAATTGCGGCGATGGCTGGTGCCTGCCCGAATTACTCACTGGTGTTCGACGAAATGTTCGAAGCACTGCAGCCGATCATTCACAACCTGCTTGCGACCGATTGCTCACCATATGGCCCCATCCGATCCCTTCCCGTCCACACGGGATTTCTCGCAGCATTTCCGGCCAACCGGAAGTGCTCTAACCATGCGCTACGAGGCGTTGCAGAAGGCGGGCGCCGTTCACTGGACGGCTCAGTACCGATTTCTTGAACGCCTTGGAGCCGGCTCACAGAGTGTGGTGTTTCTAGCCGACCGTTTGGGGTCACTTGATGTCTCAATGCGGGTCGCGTTGAAGTTGTTTTCACCGCTGCTGTATCCAGACACGGATTCGTACCTGACTGAGATGGCTCAAACGGCGCAGGTGGCGATGAAGATTGCCGCGATTCAGGAAGACCATCTTCTCGACGTTCACAATTTCATCGAGAGCAGCGGCATCCAGATCATGGTCATGGAGTGGGTCGACGGCTTCGACCTGAAATATCTGATGGAGCCCGAACGGTTGCGGGCCGCGGCGCGGGCTGCGGGTCGGGAACAGTGGGCTCACATCAATGATGTTGTCGTGGCGGCTGGGCCTACCCAGTCCAGATTAAAGCCCGGCGTCGCATTGCATGTTTTGCGCGAGTGCCTTTCGGGGTTGGCTGTCCTGCACCGCGCGAACATCGTTCATGGCGACATCAAACCGTCGAACATCATGCTCAAGCGAACGGCCAGTCCGAAAATTATCGACTACGGATCTGCATTCGAAATTTTCAGACCGCGAATTCAAACGGCATGGACACCGCGATACGCCGCTCCTGAAGTCATTGCAACCGGCAAGTTTGAATTGAATTCTGACCTGGCAAGCCTCGGCTATGTGTTCCTCGAACTGATTTCCGGGCGATCGCCATTCGACGAGGTGAAGACGAAAGCAGAAATGCTCGACGTCAAGAATTCTTTGCACGACCGAGTCGAGGATGTCCTGCCACGCGACGTGCGCCGGGATGCGGGACTGGTCGAGTTAATCCGTGGCATGATTCACGCAGACTGTTCAGAGCGGTTTTCCGGCCCTGACGACGCGAATCTCTCTCCAGCCGGAGCCGCGGCGGCACACAAGAGACTGGTCCTTGGTGACCTGTCGAGCGAATACGAAAACGACATCAGAGACTGGCTGCAGTTCGTGCCTTCGGCCATTTGAAGTCTCGCGTCATTTGCAAAAAAAAAGGCCTCACCATGTGGTGAGGCCTTTTTCAATGATCGGTCGTCGTTGGCTGATGCTCAGGCAAACTCTGGACGACGGCGTCGCAGCTGATCTTTCAGGCGAGCGACGATGCTGGAGTGCATCTGGCTGACTCGCGATTCTGACAAACCAAGCGTCGATCCGATTTCCTTCATCGTGAGTTCCTCATAATAGTAGAGGATCATGATGAGTCGTTCGTTGCGGTTCAGACCTTTGGTCACCAGACGCATGATGTCGCGTTTCTGGATGCCACCCGTTGGGTCTTCGCCTTTCTGGTCTTCGACGATGTCGACTTCTCGAACATCTTTGTAGCTGTCAGTCTCGTACCACTTCTTGTTCAGGCTGACCAGCCCGACGGCGCTCGCGTCCGATTTCATCTTCTCGTACTCTTCGACCGACATCTCCATTTCAGCGGCCATTTCGACGGCTGTTGGAGGTCGGCCAACCCGAGCTTCCACTCGTTTGCGACCAGCTTCGAGCTTGCTGGCTTTGCTTCGTACGAGCCGAGGCACCCAGTCCATGGTCCGAAGTTCGTCGAGCATCGCTCCGCGAATTCGTGGCACGCAGTAAGTTTCAAACTTAACGCCGCGTTCCATGTCGAATGCTTCAATCGCATCCATGAGTCCGAAGGTGCCGGCCGAGATCAGGTCATTCAGATCGACCCCTTCGGGCAGCTTTTGCCACACACGTTCAGCGTTGTACTTGACTAACGGAAAATATCGTTCAATGAGAATGTTCCGTAGACGCTGATCTGTGAGATCCGCTTTGAAGTCCTTCCAGACTTCTGCCAGAACTTCGTCGCTGATCTTCGTTGCCATGAAACCCTCCGTGGTTTTCATCATCATGCAGTTTTGAATCCGGTTACCAGACGACTGAGCGTCTTCGTTCAGGATTCAGCACTGAGTTGTTGGTTGTTGTCCCGAGGTGCGTTGTCGTCAATGACTTTTTTGATCTTTGAAATCACCATGTCTTCCAGAAGACGACGGGCGAGTTCTCCGACGATCAGTCCGATTCCAAAGAATGCGGCTCCGATCTTGATGGCCAGAATCAGTACTGTCCGAAACTCTGAACCGTCCAGAACGCCGCGAAGTGCAACCGTCGCAAACGCGATGAGTGCAAGTCGAGATGCAGTGTGGAGTGCCACGGGACTGTCCGAAATTCGATGCAGGCAACGATTGTGATCTCGTGTGATGGCTCATCAGGAATGATGAAATCGCAGCGAGGACCTGCTTCGATTTATCGGCGAGTTGGACTTTTGAAATCAGCCTTTTCGGAAAAGTTTTCGTAACCGGAAAAGTTTGACACGTAGTAGAAGTGAGAAATCGGAAGCACGAACGTGGTGGGAAGAAAGCAAAGGAGTGGCCAGCGGGAGATGCCGGCAGAGAGGTGGGAGTGTGAAGGGAAGTGAGAGAGGAGCAGCAAGCTAATGGAAAATTCAGGATCAAAGGGAGACCAGTTCTGGCATCATTTCCAGATTGAGGTAAACGCTGTGACTGAGGTCTGGCCCTTTGGTTAATGACTGACAGACATGACAGCCATCCGTCTTTGAATTGCAAACCCAAACGTCAGTCAATGGTTCCTCAAAAGAAAACGGGAGAGAGTCGGAAACTCAGACTCGCGAATAAGTCGCCCATCTGAGTTTTCGACTCTCTCCAATTCATTGAACGCCTGTCAGCATGAAGTGACCCGCTCACAATGAACGCGATTGAATCGTCCGATCCTGCGCGTTTCATTCCGGAGAAGCTCGTTCCGCCGGAGCGAAACTGAGCCTGTTCAGTCTTTGTCGTCTGCTCTCATCTCGGAAGACGAGCTACTCGGTCGCTTCGAAATCGGCGTCAGTGAGGCATGCCCATTTGTGGTAGATCTGCTGATCTTCGCAACGTTTGACGTACGATTCTGGCATCGAGTCAACGACGGAATCGTCCCATTCAACAAAGTATTTGAAGGGAGCCTTCTTGCCGGACACTTCGACAACCTTGCCGGTCCAGCCAGCAAAAGAGATGTCCGGAAAATCCGGTGAGGCGACATTATCGAGAGCACGAATGCTTGTTCCAACCTTGCGCTTTACCGACTTTTTCTTGACGGGCGTCTGAGGTTGAGGATTTGTGGTGGTCACACTGGGCATGTGTCTGTCCTGATTCTGGGAAGTTCTGTTTTAAGACAGCTAACCTGAATGTTTGCTGCGGGGCGAGATCAGGCTCGCAGGATTGTCAGAAAACGGCTTCAAGCGAAATTCACAGTTAGACTCGGAAGCGGTTTCAAAAACAAATCGGTTGTGGTCAATCAATGAGCGGTCACAGTTGGCAGTGAAGAAAATCGCTGGTCGACGTGTGCAGGGTCAGCATTTCCGATACCTGCCACCGATGGTCGTGTCTGATGCATGATGATTGGTGATGCGTGAGCAATCGTTGGCGATGTCAGAATCGGTTGACCGAAGGCAACGGCCGGCTGGCCTGGCAAGTAGTTTGCAAATGTCGGTTGTGGATTCTGAGCGATGTTCGGCTGCCCGTTCACGTAAGTCGGCATGTGGGCGAACTGAGCTGTCGGTTGCAGAGTCGGTACTGACGTGGAAGGTCCGCCGAGTGTGGCAACGCGATTTTTAACGTCAGGCTGATACCAGTTCTGGTAGAGCGACCGACGATACATGGCAACGGCCTCGCTGGATCGTCCCTGATCCTGATACACCTGTCCGAGGTGAGCGAGTGCCGTAGAGTTAGCAGGATCAACTTGCAGTGCCTGTCGAAGGTTCTCTTCCGACTCGGCGTTGTTTCCCAATTCGCGGTTGAGCCAGGCGAGTTCAATCTGCGGCTCTGGAATGTAAGGTTGCGTGTCGGCCCAGGCGGTCATCAGCTCGTGAGCTTCGCCAGCTCGCCCTTGTTCATTCAGCAGTTTGGCCAGACTGTGATACGAAGGCTGGTGCATCGGATCGATGTCGAGCACCTGGCGATAAACCTGCTCCGCGCCAGACGTGTTGCCCTGTTTCCACATGGTCGACGCCACGTTGTGAAGGTAGGCGGGTTTGCGTGGATTGTCGGCAGCAGCCATCTGAAAGTAACGGCTGGCCTCGGCATAGTTGCCGCTTTTGAAATTCCTCGTGCCCATCGAGTTGTGCACAAACCCGTTCGGTGCACCACACCCGGTCAGCGTACTGACCAGACAAGTGGTGATCGCGCAGGCCATGACCCGTGTAAGAAACATGGGCGGAATTCTCCAGGAAGTGAATGCCGAAAACGGTTACGGATGGGATATTCGCCGCGACATTCACGATCAGTTGATCACGAACGGGCGCGAAGAATCTGATCGCGAATGCGTTGAGAAACACAGACGCGATTTTGTGATCGAGTTTTGATTGGGTGATTGATGCCCGTCAGACATCGAGTGCTCTGAGGAAGTCGAGCGATGGGAGTGGTCCGTCAGAGGTAACTCTGACGAAAGTGAGTGACGGAAATTTGCTTCAGGGTCGCGGAGAGTACTGATCGTCAAAAATCGCAGCAATACCGAATTGAATGCTGCGAGTGACGTCTGCAAAAATTACACGTCGTCCAGTTGCGAGCGTCCAAGTGTCTGATGAAACGTACCAGCGAGACTACTTTTAATCCTCAATCCTGGCGAAATAACGCAGCATTTCAGCGTCGAGCAGAATCAGATTGTCGCCGAACGCTTCCGTGAACAACTTGACTCGCGATTCGGGAGTCAGTTGCCGAGTGACTTCTGGAGAAGCCATTTTCTGCAGGAACTTTGCGTATTCACGCGGGCGAGTCTCGATCAGCCAGAACGAGAGCGCCCACGCCTGGGCGTAGGCGTTGCCCATTTGCGTGGAGAATGACTTGTCGTCTCGGATGAACGTTTCAAGGAATCCTTCCGGTCGTCCTTCTTTGATGAACTTTTTAAATCCGTAGTGCCAGCCGGGGTTCATCCGTTTCTTAACGTCGCGATCCATCGCGTATTTTTCCATGCCCGGCGTTTCGAAGACGGTCGCCAGACCTTCGACAACCGATTTGGGATTCCGACCGGTTCGGTTATGCAGACCGAGGTTGTAGCCGAGCTGGTGAGTGGCTTCGTGAATCATCGTTTCGCGAAGGTCCGAGTTGATGCCGGCTCGCGTGGCGACTTCGTCGCTACCATGCGGATGATCGAGGATGTGCCCCGAATCCTGACTGCCAAACGCCCAATCCCATGCGTCATCTTCCAGCCGTGATCGGTTGGCAAATATTCTGAGAGGATCGTTATCCAGAACGGCAGAAGCCAATAGTCGCTCTTCGGTGTCAGCCCTCTGATCGAAAACGGACGCCTGAGACTTCTGGTCCTCAAACATGATCACTCGATTATGAGTCGACCAGTAGTATCCCAGAATGCTGGAATCAACTTTTGCGTTCTCTTTCTTCGCGTACTCAAGGAAGCTCTTTCGATCTTTCAACACGATGGCAATCATCGGAAATTCAGGATCATTCATCTTGAAGCCACGAATGGCAAAGTACATGTGAAAACGTCGCCAGGTTTTCTCGAAGACGTCGCAGTAGCTCTTCGCCCGACCTCGCGGAGCGCTCACAACGTAATGCCGGGTCGTCGCCACTTCTGAATCGCTGCCAAATTCATTGAGCAAATTGGTGCGAAGCGTCTGAAACGAGTACGGCGTGAAGGTCGACGAAATCTTCTTGAATCGAGTGACCTTGTCCAGGTCGATCGTGTGCATTCTCCCTTCGCGATCGTAGAGTGCGCACCAGCCGTGGCCACGTTCGACGATGCGGCCTTCAACGGCGTTGTCGCCGAGACGAAGCTCAACCAGCGGCTGCGCCGCCACGGCGGAACTGGATGAAGCAAGGGCAGCCGAAATCGCGGCCGCAACGACCAGAATGTTTTTTGTATTCATCGGCGGATTGAGTCTATCAACAGGTGCGAATCGTGGTGCGGATGCAGCATCCCGATGCTGACACTCAGCCAATCCTTCGATTCAACTATACCTCTCGCGATGCAGAGCGCGAGATCTGAGACGTCAATCTCAACCAGGTTTTCAGACTCCAGCCGAGGTTAGGACCACCGTTGACTAACCTGTCAGGTCAGCACGTAGTCCCACCCCGCCATTACTTCTCGTGAAGCGAGCGATGTTGCCGACTTGTCACGTCGCGCTGGCACTCTGCTGATCGACTAGCTGCCGTTCGGCCCGAAGAAGCTGTAGTCCCGCGATGCTTCGCTGGCGACTCGCTGGATGTAGAGTGCCAGTTCTCGCAGGTGATAATCGCCCCACATGCACGATTCGCTGTGGGGAATCTTCGATCCAGCAGGCACGTGATCCCACCCTCGCGGCTGATGATAGATCGTGTGCAGAAGCAGGCCCTGGTGATTGTCATCCGTGCTGAGGTAGGGCTCGACAAGGAGCGACTGAGCGGTCGTCAGTCCCGCCTGCCAGTATCGAGCGGCCGCGGCGTCGTCTCGTCCACGAAGAAAACGACCGAGTCGCAACAGTCCCTGAGCCGCGATCGCCGCTGCAGAACTGTCGACGGGTTCGTGATCGTTGAACGGCTCGGAAGGACGATCCAGGTAGTCGCCGAGGTGGGACAATCCCGGAGCGCCGGTGTCCCAATAGGGCACGCCGTCTGTTGGCGTATTCTCAATGAAGAAGTCGCAGGATGCCCGGGCGGCGCGCAACATCATGCCTTCGATTTCGTCGCGGCCGCCGAGCGGTTCGAGAAGTTCATCCGAAACCGTCTGCAGAAATTCGAGCTGTTCGGGATAGCCGGCGATGATCCAGGACAGGCCGCGCGTCCACGTCGAGAAAGGCGAGTATCCCTGCTGCGTACTCGGGCAACGATACCTGCCGTCGTTGCAGTTGAAGATGCTTTCGTGAGCGACGCGGCCGCGGACATCGTACGTGTCGCGACCTTCGCCGTAGTAAACGTTGTACTTCGCGGTTGACCGAGCGTGTTGAATCATCCGGTCGAGCAGGCAAATGGGATCGTCGTTTTCGCCCATCAGGGAATGCCCAAGTTGATGAGCCATCGACAGAGATCTCATCGACCGAATCGTGTCGCAGAACAGCGAGTGCGGCCCGTTGAACGAGTAGACATATCCGTGCCCGTCAGCCGTCGTGCTCCAGCGGGAAGCCTGGACGGCTCCGGAAACTTTCAGAGCAAGCTCATAAAAGTCCCGTTCCCGTTCGTCCGTCGGGATTCGACCTTCCAGCATCAGACGTCTCAAGTTTCCGTAAGTGCTGACGTTGTTAAAGCCGTGATCGTGCACGCCGATGTGCGAGACATGAGGAGCCATCCGTTCGATCGTGTTTCGTCGACCGAGCTCCAGAAACTGCTCGTCGTTGGTCGCGTCAAATTGAAGAATCGCCGACCCAAACTGGAAGCCTTGGGTCCACTCAGTCCAGCCTTGTGGCTGATACTTGCCGTCGATTGTGAAGACGGGCGTCTGCGATTTTTCAGAGCACGATTCTTCGATCGCGAGGATCTTACGACCCGATGCTTCCCACATTTGATCGATGGATGAAAGTAGATCGGCCTCGGCCAGTGCGTTGTTGATAATCATTGCGTTGTGTTTCTGGGAGTATTTGTCTGGGACCGCTATCGGATCCCGTCATTCCCGCAAAGGCGGGAAACCAGTGCGTCGTGCGGACCGAATTTACCGCCAACTGGATACCCGCCTGCGCGAGTAAGACGAGTAAACAAGTCCGACGAGATCTCGGGGCATGGCCTAGCTTCCTGAACTCCGGTAGCTGCGAAGCGACCACTTAAACAGCATTCTCGACACGATCAGGCCGATTGACGATGAGACGAGGCCAATCACCGGGTAATGCCAGTCGGACAAACCGTTCGCAATGATTCGAGCAGGCACGGTGACGACCAGCAGGATCGGGATGGCGTAGGTAAACGTGCCTTGAATCATCTCAGAAAACTCAAGCCGGCTGGCGTCGACACCGTTGTAAATGCTGCGTGGGTAGCGGGCGAAAACGGTGATGTAAAACCAGAAATCGTACAGGCCCTGATTCCTCGTCAGCCAGATGCTCGTGCTGGCCATTGCGATCATCAGGCTGTAGAAAAAGGCCACGCCTATGACGACGAAGCCCAGATACGCCACGACCTGCATCACGCTGACAGGTTCTCCGATTTGAACCAGCGAATAGATCAACAGGCCAAGGGCGAGCACAGATTGATTGATCATCGCCAGCTCCATTTTCTCGCACGAGATCAGGAACTGCGTGTCGATCGGCTTGACCAGAACAAAATCGAGATTGCCGGTGCGGATCATCTCGCTGAAGTTTGCACAGTTCGGCATGAACAACGCTTCGATGATCGAGTTAATCAGCATTCCCGTCGCCATGAAGGCGAAGTATTGCGGCCGGGTCCAGTCGTTAATCGTGTCAACGTTGCGGTAAATGATTTCGAAGAGCGTAATCTGAGCACAGAACCAGAACGCTCGCGTGATCAGGTTGATGAGGAAGTTGCCACGAAACATCATCTCGCGCACGAGTGCGTTTCTGAGAAACGTCGTCCAGACGCGAACGTAGTTTGCCTGAGCTGAGTTGGCTGATGGGTCCATGCGGGGAGTTTAGCGGCCAGTTGAAAAGGTGTGCCACCGGCAGAGCAAGAGACATAAATGGCACGCGAAGGCGCAAAGTCGCGAAGGAGAAAGTGACAGCTGCCACATTTCTTCGCGTCTTTGCGCCTTCGCGTGAGGCACGTTCCGAAGAAGATAAGTGCCGACTGGCTCGGATCCTCATCTGGACAGAATTTTCGGTTTTCCATATTAACCGGCTCGATTTGGTTAAAGTCGCGAGGAGAAGGCTCCGCACTGGCTGACTGGCCTGTCCGAAACAGCGTAAATCGTTGTCGGTGCGAGTTTTCGGTCTCGTTTTATGAACGGCACGGAGGCATGGATGCCGCCGGATTCGGCTACAGGATTGCAGCAAACATGGACGCAGGTGCGGGGATTCGCGTTCCCGCTTCTGATCGTTACGTCCATTCTTGTGATCATTGCGCCGCTGCCTCCGCTGATCATGGACATGCTGCTGGCGTGTAATGTCACGGCCGCCGTCATGATCCTGTTGACGACAATTTACGTCTCGCGGCCGTTGGAATTCAGCGTTTTTCCGGCGATTCTGCTGGGAACGACGCTCGCTCGGCTGGTGCTGAATGTCGCATCGACGCGGCTGATCCTGACTCGGGGAGCGACGGACAAAACCTCAGCCGCCGGAGAGGTCATTCAGGCGTTTGGTGAATTCGTTGCCGGCGACAAAATCGCTGTCGGGCTGATTCTGTTTGCGATTCTGGTCGCGATTCAGTTCCTGGTGATCACCAAGGGCTCGGGGCGAATCAGTGAAGTCGCGGCCAGATTCTTTCTCGACGGCATGCCTGGCAAGCAGATGTCGATCGACGCGGACCTCGCCGCCAACGTCATTACTCAGGACGAAGCGAAGCAGCGTCGCCAGGAGATTTCGCAGCAGGCAGACTTCTACGGAGCGATGGACGGTGCCAGCAAATTCGTTCGCGGAGACGCCATCGCGGGCATCGTGATTACGCTGATCAATATCGCAGGCGGCTTGTACATCGGCATTGTTGATAACGGAATGAGCTTCGGCGAAGCCGGCGAAGTGTTCACGAAGCTGACGATCGGCGACGGGCTGGTCACTCAGATTCCGGGCTTCCTGATTTCGCTGGCCGCCGGGTTGATTGTGACTCGATCATCGGTCGAGAGCGACCTGCCCAAAGAAATCATGAACCAGATGTTCCGGCATCCGGAGGCGATGTTTCTGTCGTCGGCATTTCTGGGAGCGATGGCGTTTACCGGAATGCCGATGGGGCCGTTGCTGTTTCTTTCCGCGCGGTGCACC
>CALDJX010000039.1 GCA_937899075.1 uncultured Planctomyces sp.
TTGACAAAGCCCCAGAATAAGAGACTCAGGTGTCCCTGAAACCTTCAGCACCTCACGCCGCCGCCCCGAGGGCCGGACCGGGAGAACTCGTACATCTGCCTGCCGCTGTCGATCCTGAGCACAATGACTGTGTGGCGGATGCCTCGGTGTATCGAGAATGACTCCAGGAACAGATTCAGGAATCTCACGAACTCATTCCCACCCACTTCAGAGGATGCTTCCGTAGGAAGAATTCTCGCCCGAGCGGGAAACTTGGCGTGACGGTCCGGCGGATTGAATTCCGGGGCATTCCACTTGGAACATCGAGTCGTCGTGACGGTTTTCGCCACGTTCACTCTCGATGTGCGACGCGGCCTGTTTCTCCGGAATTCGGAATCTAGTTTTTGACTGTGACGCGAGTGCTTGGTCGCAATTCCGTGTTTTGGTATCGCATACAGAGTAGTCTGGGACGCTTTTCAGTGGCCGGAACCAGAGTCAGTCACAAGTGTTGCTACAGCCGTTGAGGATCAATGTTCATGAAGCAGCTCTATCCATGGAACCGTTTCTGGTGTCGATCGGAAGGCAGCTACTTTCTCGGGGACGAAGGTTTTTTGAGCGATCCCGACGGATCGTACGGAGAATCCCGGCAACCGAATGTGCTCACGACCGAGGAGATCAACCAGGTCTTGTGCCTGGCCCTGCTGGGTGATCCTGGGCTTGGCAAGACTACAACGACCCCGATATTTGAGGCCCTTGGTCGAGAATCAGGAGAAGTCATCGCAGTGAATCTCGGGGCAGTGAGCGATGTTGATCAACTACGGAACAGGCTTTTCGGGGATACGTTCAATGAGTGGGTCCAATCCGACGGAATCCTGACCATCGTGCTTGACAGTCTTGACGAATGCCTGATTCACCATCGAACCGTCCCCGCGATGCTGATCGACGAACTCGACCGTGGTTACCCGCTCGACCGGTTACGATTGCGGATATCCTGTCGCGGAACTGTGTGGCCTCCATTTCTCTCAGAGCGACTACGAGACCTCTGGGGCGACAAAGATTTCGTGAAGGCTGAGCTGCTGCCTTTGCGAAAGCGTGACGTGGAAGCTGCGGCCACGATCGAGAAACTCCCAGCGGCAGATTTCGTTAATGAGGTCTGTAAACGCGGCATGGTTCCCTTCGCGATCCGACCAAACAGCCTGAAGATGCTGTTCGATGCGTTCCGGCGGGGCGAAGGGAGACTGGACCGCGACCAGATCGAAATGTTTCGCGATTACTGTCACAGTCTGTGTGTTGAAGACCCTGCCAGTAGTCGAAGCCTTCTTGCCCCGTCACTGCCGGGTGATGGGGACGAGATTCTTTCCGTTGCGCGTCGCATTGCGGCAGTCACCATCTTTGGACAACACCCGTCCGTTTTCGTTGGGAATAACCACGAATCCATCGATCCGACTCATGACGTACACGCCGATGATCTCGTCGGCGGCGTCGAACGGACTCAGCAAGTTGATGTCTCCGTGGATGGCGAACAACTCAACCGTTGTCTGACTTCGGGCCTGTTCACTCCACTGATGGATGAACGTCGTCTCTGGAGCCACTGGACGTATCCGGAATTTCTGGCCGCTGACTTTGTGAAACAACGACAGTTGACGCCCCGTCAAATCGAGAAACTGATTTTCTCGTCCGAAGAGATTACCGGTGAGATGGGGAGAGTGGTCCCACAACTTGCTGAAACTGCCGCCTGGATCGCGATGATGGACAGGCGGCTGCTCGGACGAGTCATCCGGTTCGACCCACAAGTGCTTCTTCGCAGTCAGGTTGTGACAGCGGACTACGAGTCGAAACGACAACTCGTTGACGCGTTACTTTGTGCCGCCGAAAGCGACAGATTCACCTCAAGACTTGTTCGACCGGGCGATTATCACGTTCTCGATCATCCGGGACTGAGTGATCAGCTCGTCCCGTGGATTGAGGACGCGTCCAGGAACCTGGAATCACGGCGGGTCGCACTTAACATCGTCGAAGGTGCCGCCACGGAAAAGTGTGAGGATGTGGTCCGTGCGGTGCTGTTTGACACCACCGAAAGTTCGTTACTTCGTCGAAAAGCTCTGGATGCCTGGCTGACTTTGGTGCCAAATGAGCGACGGACTGATCTGCGTCTTCTTCTGGACGATCTTGAGTCTGACGAGGACGATGAATTACGAGGAAAGCTGCTGGAAATACTCTGGCCCATTCACCTCTCATCCGAGGAGATGTTCCGTTACATCACGATTCCAAAAAACGAAAAACTACTCGGCATCTACGCGATGTTTCTCTGGAAGTCACTGCTCGAACGACTTCCAGACACTGACCTGCCTGTCGCCATTAAGTGGTTGCAGGATCAGCCGCTTCGCGATGATCCCATTCGGCGATTCGAGCAACTCGAAACGGGGATTCTGGAACGAGCCGTCTTGATGTGTGAACAGGCTCCGGTTTTTGAGGCACTCGCCTCACTGGCGTGCTACTGGGTTTTCAATGAAGAGCTGGCCAGCCGAAGAGATTTTCACCAGTTTGTCTCTGGTCCAATTCGAAACCGTCCTGAAATTCGTTTCCGCCTGCTCGATCGGCTCGTTTCGTTCGCAGCCACGAATGCCATTGTTGCTTCAGAGAAATGGGAAATCAGATCGCTATTCCATCCATCAGAGCTTGATGGAGTTCTGGATGGGTTCGAATCTGCAACCACTGACGGGGAGCTGGTCAGCTGGGCGAACCTTGCGAACTTCGGCATTTATCACGCTGACATCTCGACGAAGAATCGGTTCCTGACCCTGCGTGAGGACAATACGATATTTCGCTCCGCATCTGCTGAGACATGCGACGCGATCGACATGCAGTCAGACCATGCTGCGAAGTTGAAACGCGTCTACTACGAGGATCAGGAACGTGAGCAACGCCTGGAAATTGACGACGAACGGAAAGTCAAACACCCGCCGGTACGAGAGCTGACTGAGCGATACCTTGATAAATTCGACGAGGGTGACCTGGACGCCTGGTGGCAGGCGCAGCGTCAGATGATCCTGCGAGTTGATAGCGACGAGTATGATTTTTCGCTGGAGTACGTTTCCGATCTGACGTCACTTGAATCGTGGAGTTCGTTTGACGAGCCGTTGATTGAAAGGTGCCTCGACGCTGCTGAGCAATGGCTGACGGACGGGGAGCCGGACAATGACACTTGGTTACGGACGACAGAGTTTCATCGCCCGACGGCCGCGGGATTCCGGTCCATGCGATTGCTGCGGAAGCTTGCTCCTGAACGGCTCGATGCTCTCTCACTTTCCGTCTGGGAAAAATGGACTCCGTGTGCGGCGACGTTTGTAGACTGGCGGAATCAGGATGAGCCTGAATATCTGGAAGTGATGCAGCTTTGTTACGAAAAGGCACCTGACGTGTTCATCGATGCAGTTCTTCAGAAGGTCGGCCAACAAGATGAACAACAAGACTCGATATCTGGCCTCTACTGTCTTCGCCGACTTTGGGATGAACAACTGACGACAGCAATGGTTGATCGGTTACGTCGGCAACCTTTGCTCAAAGTGAAATCGATCATTGACATTTTGAAGGCAATCGCCGCACAACGTGGATCCGCTGTCTATGATCTGCTCAAAGAGATGCTCAGCACCGGCGAGCTATGGGGGAACGAGATCAATTGTCATGCGGGGGCGTTGTTGATTTCACACTTCGGTGAACGTGGTTGGCGAGATGTGTTTCCAATTCTTGAACAACACTCCGAGGAGGCTCGTTCGATTGTTGAGCTGCTGGCGGATGTTTACGACGGTGAACTCTCGCCGGATGACAACAATCCGGTGACGCAACAGTTGTCGGCCGGATCGCTCGCCGATTTCTACCTGTGGCTGAGCGCGGAGTATCCCCACGACGAAGATGACCAAGTAGAAGGTTGCCACGGTGTTTCGACAAGGGAAAGCGTGCAGTTCTTGCGTGACCGCGTCTTTTCCCGCCTGCGTGACCTCGGTACACCTGAGTCTGTCAGAGAGTTTCAACGAATTCGCGATGAGCTGCCTCACCTGACATGGATGAATCATGCCGTCAGCTCTGCCGAAGAAGTCGCTCGTCAGAAATCGTGGCAGAGCCTGCCGACGGATGAAATCATTTTGCTGCACCGAGAATTCACTGATGCCGACCGGAGCTATCGTGATTTCGAGATCACAGTTACGGGACAATCTGGCGCCTTGACGATCATCGCCAAAGGATTTGACGGAGCCGAGGCACTCGAAGAATACGCTGGGCCAGAACTTGACGTGGTTTTCGAATCAGCTCCAAAGAGCTTCCAACTGCGTCAATTGTCGGCTGCTGCCGGTGAAATCGCCGCCGAAAGTTATTCGGTCAAACGAGTCGGAACTCTTATTGGGAAGCGGATTCTTCAGGGTTCAGTGAGACAGCTGTTTGAGAAAAGTCTCAATCAGATTGACGAAGATGGGCTGAGGTTACGACTTCGGCTCGCCCCTGAACTCACTCAGTACCCGTGGGAATCCGTCGTCTACGACGAACGTCATCTGGGAATTGATTCCCGCTTTCCAATCGTACGGCAGCCAATCGTTCCCGTTGAAACCGCAGATTTACCGGAAGTGCCGACACTTCGAGTTCTGGTTGTGGCCAGCAATCCAGCAGACCTTCCGACACTCAACATCGCTGGCGAACTGGACGCACTGCAATCGAATCTTGCCGACTCGATTGCCGACGGGCGGGTTAAATTCACGACACTCAACCGTCAACCCGGAATCTCCACGAGACAGACGCTGTCGGAATCCAATCTCGATGAGTTTGACGTATTTCATTTCATTGGCCACGGAGACTTTGATACGGATCGCGCTGAAGGAGTCCTGTACTTTGAGGCCGACGACGGAACAATGGAATATTGCACGGCTCATCAACTTGCGGACATCCTGAAGGCGTCCAGCACGATCCGGTTCGCATTTCTCAATGCCTGTCGTAGCGGAGCCGGCGTTGGCCGAGCAACATTTGCCGAGGAACTGGTTCGATCCGGAGTTCTCGCGGTTGTCACTCACCGACGTCCTGTTCGGGACGATATCGCAACTCTGTTTTCGGGTTCCTTCTATCGAGCCATTGCCGTTGAGAATCTTCCGATTGACCTTGCCTTCGTGAGAGCGCGTCAGGCCATTTATTCTGCTCTGAAGAAGCCAGACGAAGAAGCCGACTGGGTTGATCCGATTCTGTATTCCCGAGCCAGAAATATGAGAATGCTGAACGATGATTGACGGATTCACGTCACTGCCTTGGCGACGTGTTGGCGACGGACACAACGTGAATGAAGTTCAGGTGGAACATTCCATGAGCGCCCCCGAGACAGCTCGTGAACTGATTGAAAGAACGCGAGGGCTGATACGTCGGTTTCGTCTGCTGGACGCCGAGGCCCTGCTTCAATCCTGCCGTATCGCCACCAGACCCGATGTCGAGCAGCAGGAAGTTTCGCTTCTAAAGAGATTCATTGAGTTTCACCGATCGGGTGATCCAGCATCCGTCCTCGTTGAGTCTGCCGAGACGGCTCGGTGGGCCGAGGCAATGGGCTTTCGATTGCTACGCGGACGGGCACTTTCCACCCATGCAGAATGTATGGCACTGGATGCTCAGATCCGTGGCGTTTCCGCAGACGTTCCCGCGATTGGCCTGCTGTTCGACGAGGCGATTTCCTGTCATGGCTTCACTCCTGAGGGTTTCCAGACTCGGCTTCGGAAGACTCGCTGGTTACATCTGGCCGTGCCTGAGAGTCTGGCCGAAGTGAAGCAGGAACTGCAAAACATTCGCTGTGAATCCCGAGTGAGTTCCGATGCAGCTGCGCAAGCCGACACACTTGCCCTGCTCAGCCATCTCGACTTCAGCGACTCTCCACAGTCATCTATCGAAGGGTTCGAGTCTGCTCTTGAGATTGCGCTGCAAGGTGACGACGTAACAACGGCGGCCAACGTCCGATTGCTACAAACGCAGACTCTTGCCACATCCGGTCTCGACTCAGAATCGCTATTGCTTGAGGCTCTGGGCTGGTATCGAGAGTCGAAGGACCTGAAGGGCGAGTTTCAGTCACTCCAGACCCTGAGTCAGCAGGCGCATGTTCGAGGGGATCACGACTCTCAATTTCGGTGGGGCAACGAAGCTCTGGCTGTAGCAAACCAGACTGGATCACTGTTCCTGATCGAGTCGGCAACGTTTGCATGCGGAGACTACGCCTTCCGAACAGGAGACTACTCACGAGCCCTGGCGTCGTGTGAGTCATTGGTCGCAGGTGGACTGCTACCAGACATTCGCGCGTGGGCCTGTGTCTATCAGGCGGTAATCCGCAACATGCTCAACCAATCTGACAAAGCTGAAGAACTTTGTCTCAGGGCTCTCGATATCTGGCGCGACAGACAGCCTGCGGATGGTCTTTCCCTGACACTGATGCAGTTGGGAGAATCACGGGCAGCTCAAGGTAACCTGACTCAAGCGATCGATGCGTGGGAGCAGGGGATCGCGATCGACGAAGCAGCCGGAAATCGCGTCGAGATGTCGATGAAACTGCGTCGAATCGCGACCGTCCTTATGGTCCAGCACCGGCCCTCTGATGATTCTCCAATTCCCGAGGGATCAAAAATCGAGCAGTCATTTGATTTTTTTGACCGTGCCCTGCAGGCCGTCTCCCCTCCCCGGAACGTCGCAGAATGCGAAGCGGCGGCGGGTGTAATGTTTTCACGAGGTCACGCGGCATTCCTCGCGGGCAACTTTGAAGACGCTTTTCAGAATCTTGGTGAGGCACGATCCCTGTACGCAGTTATCGAACGACCAGTGCAGATTGCATTTTGTGACGAGATGCTTGGCGCCGTCTGCTACGGATTCGCGAAACGGGGGCATCCAGAGTTTTATGAGACGGCCTCGCAGTTTCTTCGATTGGCGTTGGACTATTTTGACGGGCAGAGCATGTGCGAATTGACGTGGCGAATTCGACATATCCTGGCGCAGGCTCTCTTACGCGGTTGGACTGACGATTCTGCTGCGGCGTCGAATGTTGCCATCGAATCGGAAGGCTCGAAGCATGTACAGCGACTGACTGAAGAAGCTGCGGCAGACCTGAATCGTCTGCGGTCCCGCTTTGTCGGAGCCGACTCCGTCGAGGCACAGGATGCCCGGCTCAGCCTCGTCACAGATCACGAGCAGGTCTATGTCTTCGGCGTGGAAACGGCGTGGTTGATGAGAAGTGACGCAGGCGAGGCGCTGCGATGGACTGAGTTGCTCAAATCACGAACGCTGCTCGACGCCATCGGCCTGCGAGCCGTTCGTGCTCCAGGCATGGTGGGCACAACGATTCTGGATAGAGAAGCCAGTCTGTTGGAGATTCTAAACTCGCCGGGGACTCGAGGTGAACGTATCACCGCAGCGGATGAACTCGAAGAACTCTGGCGGGAACTCGATGTTTCTAGCGAAGCTGATGCTTACATTTCTCTGCGTCGAGGGACACCAGTCGACTGGAAAGAGATTCGTGATGAGCTGCTTTCGGTGTGACATGGTCGGCCCCACCTGAAAACAGCTACCGCCAATCGCCGATCAACGAAAAGGCGGCCCAGTGATAGATATGGGAGAACGGGTATGCCGGGTCAGATTCGGAAACGGCTTCTTCTTCCGGGGAACCACTCAACTTTCGCTGCACGCGACGGAGCCTCACTCGTAACTCAGTGTCGCTGGTCCTGGAGAGATGAGCGAGTTCATCAATCATTGCTCGGGCAGTGCTGATCTCTCCGCACAAGGCCGCAGTGGTCGCTTGGTCGATCCTAGCTTGTGCAAGTTCAATAGGATTGTCGCCGACAGCCTCTCGTGCCAGGCGTTTCTCACTCCAGTCCCGCAGTTCATGCGTCTGGAAGTTGTGTTCTCTGCCGCCTGAGACAGCACCGCGGCATCTGGGTCATACTGAATGTATACTATAGCGGCGTATCCGCATCAACTGATGCAGGACAACGTCAGTACAGTCAGTGTTGAGGGGCCGGCGGTTCCGCGGCGGGCAGTCGATATACGGCCACAGCCGTTGATTCCCGACAATGGACGGACGGTGCGATTCTCCTTCGCTCGGCAGCACGAAAACCTACACGTTGTCTGATGGCGGCAGAGGCGATCGAAGTACCGACGGATATGTTGATTAAGAATTAAGATGCGTGAGCCGCTACGGATCCTGCGTCCGGGTACTCTTCTCGAAACGCCCGTCCAATTCTTACGAAGTTCATCAGACGACAACTCCAGGCTGAGCGACACTTTGACGGTAGATTCTGACATCTATCATCTGTAGCTGAGCTGCATCCGGAAAGGGCTCATCATCGCTGCGAATGGTTGGCGGAGAAGCCGCATCTCGTGCACCTGCCTGGCTTCCCGAGTGAAGAATTCTGGTGATTCCACATTGGTCAACAACTCCAGGAAGTCCGTCGTCAGCTTCATCGCAATGGAATCCGGATCGTCCTTCCATCCGAATCGATCAGCCAGGATGCAGCCAGCACTTTCGCAACATGCTTCGCAAATCTCCATGGCGTTGAACATCGTCGGTATGGCGATCTCCTGAAGGATCGTACGGCGCTGGTCGTTCAGTGGAATCTCCAGCACACCAGTCTCATCAGCAACATCCGGCATCGCGGCCTGGAATCGCCGTTGCACGTAAACGTCCGCGATATTGAACAGGCGACTGAATGGATACGGGTAGTCATGGGAAACTCCGCGAGTGGCCTCAATCATCGCCATGCCGGCGCAGGCCGAATAGAACATCAGTTCGCTGGCGTTGATTCGCCTTTGCTCCGGAGTTTCAGCACTGTCGTCTGGATCGATCAGTTCCCGAAGTTCGGAATTCGCTTCAATCAGCTCCAGCGACAGTACATCCATCAGGTCGAACGCGATTGCATCCGCTTCCAGTTCAGAGAGTCGCACCAGATTCGAATTCAACGCATCGCAACCAGAAGAGGCCGTATCAGCAGGCGGCTCTGTGACTTCATCGAATTGAAACTCACAAACGTTCCTGGCTGGACTTCGCCCGGCAGCAATCACTCTCTGGAAATGTCCACAAGTGATGTGTGAAACCTCGTGCAGCAACACGAACAACAGCGATCCATGAATCATTTGTCGAAAAATCGGCTCACGCTCCGCGTTGCCCGTCAGAGCTAACGCAGTGTCGCGCAGAACGTGGTCAATTGTCTCTGGAGTGTCTGACGCCAGCAGACTGATCGCCTGACGAATCTGGCTGACAACGCCATCGTTGAGGAAGACCGTGAAGGTCGCTCCGCTGTCGTTTGTTTCAACCCGTGCGTTGAATTCCTTTGAACGAGACCGCCGCACGGCAACTAGTCCGGGCTTTTGAGTCACCAGAGCGAAGAGTGTCTCCTGGCAATATCGTCTGAGATTCGCGGAGATCTCCGCGATCACGTGATTGTCTGCGTTGCTCATTCACGCCCTGCACTCTCAATAGTGTTGCCACAATCCCGCCTGCTGGCTTTACGTGGCTGTTGTACTCGACTCGACCAGATTACAACTCAATTATCGAAACTAAAGACAGGAACATAAGCGTGTTTGATATACCTCTTGATGACGTTGCTGTTCGAAATGTCCGCAGAACTGGAGACAGTTGTTACGAATACGAAAGCGACATCATCTATTTGAGTGAACGCCGCTTCGATCAGTTGACTCACTTCGCGCATGAACTGCAGCACTTCTTCTTTCACGCTGGAACGCCATACGGACATCTGCTCGACGAACTCGCCCTGGGGCGCCAGTTTCTGGGCAGGAACTACATGGAAGTCACCGAAGGGCCAGTGATTTATCCCGCGTACCTGCTGGCTCAGCGTCTGCGTCGCAACACGCTTCAGATGAAGGATGGCGAGTTCAACACGGATGCCCTCCAGATGATTGCCGAACGAATCGTGCATCCGTGGTATCAGGTCCGTTACCTGGAGAATCTGCTTGAAGGACAGCGGTGCAATTCCGTGCGAATAGCGACGGCCCAATCAGCCGTTGAGGCTTTGTCGGTTGCAGAGACGCTACTATCGGAAACCGTGGAGATGACAGTCGAGCGATTGTTTGCTGATCGTCCGAGCAAAGAAAAGATCGAACCCCTGGTCGTTGATCCAGAGGACGCCGATCTCCCGGTTTGTCCGACTATTGGCCTGGCTGAGTCAGGGGAGCGAATTCAGGTGGGTGCGATCGACATCTTTGAAGGTGTTGCACAAAGCATTGAGGGAGTTGCTCCCGAGCCGGGGGTGGGCATGGAATACATCATGCTCTGGTCGCACACACTGGCGAGCATGGGATTTGACGGGGAGATGAGTGACGAGGAAGTCGAGGCGGCCCGAGTAACGTTCCTGTCGATCTGCGATCTGGCACTCTATGTCCCGGCCGGAGCTGTCTACGGGCGGTTGAGGCCGGCCGGTATGAGGTGGTGCGACATTCATCCCGGCTGGAGATTCCTGCGCTGTGCACAGGTCATTTCCCAAATTGGTCTGATCACGAGTCTGGACGAAGAATCGGACGATCTCCAGGCGGAGCTGTCGGAAGGATTTGGCTGGCCCGCTCCGTCAGAGTTCCACCGCCTTGCCGGGGAGTTGACGGCTTCCACGTTTGAGAGGCATCGGGCGGCCATGGCGCTGCGGGCCGAACACGCAGACATCTGGGTTGAAGAACGCGAAGAGCACATCCCGAAGGTGACTGCGTTTATCGAAGCACACTCACCATTGCTCATCGAGGACGAAACCGTTGATCCAACGCTGCTTGAGGCAGACGTCTTCCTGCAGAAAATCTTCAACTCGGCGATCCCCACCGTGCTGCACGCAGCCATGGGAGCCATCGGTCCCCTGGAACTGGGTGACCTGTTTCCTCCAGGAATCGGTCCCGACACGACAGCGCAGCTTCTGGAGACACTGAGGACACTGGAATGGGCCAATCCTGACCGTCTGGTGCACCTTGATGAAGTCAGTGCCTGAGCTGCAGAGACTCGGACGAACACAGCACGAAAAAGTTATCCCTGTCAGCCAGGGTGTTCATTCTGCAGGCTGACGTTCAGTCCGGAGCAGTCTCGAAACACAAGCGGAATCGCGCCGATGAGCAACCCTGTAAGCGGCAACGTGCTGTTCAACGAAAATCCCAACTTCGCCAGTGGCTGCGGGGCTGGAGCCCAGCTACTTGTTGCGTTCCGCTATGTCGCTCATTGGTTGAATCTTCCGTCAGTTACATCGTGCCCCCCCTGCGTGGCCGATTATCGCACTGACTGAAACGGAAGAGTACCATCCAGCAGCAGTACACCATTCACATTCCCTGAAGCGAAACTGTACGGAGCTGGGATGACCTTTACCTGCGAGGATCCGTCAGGGTTTGAACGGCGGTCGGAGAGAATTCGACAGTTATCGGTGGGTGTCCTCAGTGAATTGCCGGAAGCGTGTTTATCACTGCTCGGCTCTCTTGTTTCGCCGGTAACTCAGCAGGTTCAGGACGCCGCCGTCGTCCTCCATCTTTGCCAGCTCTACGCTGACTGCTGGACGAACGACCGCATTCTTGAGCATTGTGCGCGGCTACTTCCGAGTGTGCCTCGTTCTGAATTGAGCGAGAACCTGGTCAGACCGGTAAGACTGAACTTTCTGCTCTGCAATCTCGGCCTTGCCCGTTACTGGGATATCAGACGTTGCGCCCTTGAGGTTCTGCAACACTATCTGGAACTCAGACTTCTCGACGGCGCGACTCCTGATGAGTTGGTGTCGGAACTCCATGAGCGGTGGAATGTCGCGAAAGCCGCGAGTGCGCTGGTGCAGAAAGCGCAGGCCCGGCTGTCTTTGCCGCCCGCTCCCCGGTTCGTTGACCATGTGCCTCAGGACGATGAAGAAAGTTTGAATGCACTCGACATGGTGATGCCACTCGCCCGGGCTCGCGTGAGTTCACAGTCACTCGGTGAGATTGACGACCAGGATTTGACAGGAGTAGTGGTTGATTTTCACGTGGCCATTGCAGTGCAGGAGATGCTGGAACTGAAGGGAGTGCAGAATCAGCGAGTCTGTGCTGTTCTGGATGAGCGAGCCGATTTGTTTCTGAGCGAAGTCAGACAATGGATGCGGGGACTGAGCGCCGAAGAGTCACACTGTTTTCTTCCGGTGACGCGAGAGGTTCAGCACCTGCAGGAGTGTCTTGCGGCCGGTCCGGTAATGCACCTCAACAAGGAAGGGGAAATTGGTCCGCCAACCGAAATTGTCGATGGTATTGTGCGTCCTCCTGGCTGGCTGATTGACAATGTGTTCTCGATGGGTGGACGATTCGGTCATGAATCACTCGGACCGATTCCGTACCTCTGGATCGTCTTTGAGCCGAATGAACTGCAGGCACGTCCCGACAAGATAGGGCTGCGTCTGAGTCAGTCGACGGAAGAGTTCATAATCCATGTCCATGTGTTTGATGATGAGACCGACCCGGTCGTTTCCACCTTCCACTTTCTTCTGGAGTCAGCGCGAAACATGCACACGCTGGCGCTGATCAGCCAGTGCAGAGGTTTTCGTCTTGACCTGCTTGAAGTGGACGACGGCGGTGCGTCGTGGAATCTCATCAGGTCCATTTTCGTCAGAATGCACGGTGAAGACCTTTCGACCGTTGTCGAAACAGCATCGTCGCGCATCCTGGAAATGTGCCCTGATCCCAAAGCCTTTCGGGAAGTTCTGCAGGGTGACGATCACTCTGAACCGTGGATTGCGTTCGCGATGTCGGAGTCGAGCAAAGACGAACAATTACGTCTCAGGATTCCCGACTTATCGCAGCTTCCACCCGAGACGGAGATGAACGCCGATTGGGAGCAGCTTTCTGACCTGATGGAGCATTGGCTTGCGTGTGAGGAAGAAAGGCTGTCATTGGACGAAAATGACGTCCGGACGCGAGAAATCGTCAACGTCCAGACCGACACTCGGATGAACGTACGGCTGTTGCAACAGCGACTTCGAGGACGCGACGCTGAGGTATACGAGTCAGTCTTCACGCGTCCGAGTCCCGAATTGTCCGCAGCGACGCTCGGCCCAGCAGAAGAAGGCTTCGTGCATTTCAATATCAGGGCTGAGCGGCTTGAACTGCATGGCATGGTCTACGGAAAGCCGCAGCCTGCGTACGAGCGGATCGTCCTCTCCGGTTGCGACCTCAATACGGCAGTTGACCTTTCAAACGACTGGCTGTCTGCAGAAGTGCCAAACGACCGAATACAGGCTCTGCAGCAGTTACTGGATTTACTGTCGCACTCGATTGGTGATGCACTTGCAGAGTTTGGTTCCCGGAATCAGCTTCGACATTTGACCATCAGTCCCTGCTGGCTTCTGGAAATGTGGCCGCTGCACTGCCTTCGAGCATCAAACGGAGTTCTACTCGCCGATCAATTCCAGACAATTTCTTATTGCCCGTCATTGACGCATCTGGCCCGATTGAAGAAACGCGGTCCAGTTCCGCTTGATCGATTTGTCGGAGTCGGTTTTGAAACAGCATGCGCCAATATAGAAATTGAGACAGTGGCAACATGCTTTGAGGACGCTCGCAAACTGCTCGATGGCACTGCGTCGGCTGCCGGACTCTGTGATGCTGCAAAAGGTGCCTCGATTATTCACGTCGCGGCTCACGGCAGTTGGGATCCTGTCGATCCGATGCGCTCAAGCCTGCACCTTGCCGAAAGTGATCTTCGTCCGATCGACGTGATGAAGAGCCGAAGCTTCGAAGGGGTCGGACTTGTGTTCCTGGCAACCTGTTTCAGCGGTCGGTTCTTTCAGTCATTTCGAGACTTCAAGGATTTTCTGGGGCTGGACAGTATCTTCCTGTCTGCAGGAGTCCGTTCAACCGTGTCGACTATGTGGGAAGTCGACGACCTTGTCACTCTGCTTCTGGTGACGACGTTCTATGATCAGCTTTGTGATGGCAGGACGGTGCGCGATGCTCTGGCTGAGGCGACCAGACTGATCAGGACCGGATACGATGACTCCGTACCGACTCCCTTCGATTCGATTGTTCCCAATTGGCGTGACCAACTCGAATCTGCAGGAATCGAAGTGAGCGATCCACATTTCTGGGGAGCGTTCCGTTGCTCTGGATGGACAGCGATGTCTTGGGTCAAAAGTGGATAGATCGCACGCGACTGGAGTTTTCTGCTGGGATTCGATTTCGAGTGACGATAAATGTATAGTGTCCTGGTCAAGAGTCGGAATCATGGGGTATGACAGATAATCTTTGTTGTAGATAGCGGGCAATGAGTGATCTTCATTTCTCAGTTTCGATCGGGATCAACGACTACCCGGCGTTCGATGACCTGCATCACGCTGTGCGGGATGCGGAAGAGTTCCACGACTGGGTACGTCATCCTCAGGGCGGCAACGTTCCGGATGCGAACGCAAAGCTGATGAGTGGGCCCGATTCGTTACCTGACGACTGGAACTCACTCAGTGCGCGGCCTCGGCTTGATGAGGTGCTCCATCACCTGAACGATTTTCGAAAACAGGTGGAGGAGGCCGTTCGTCGCGATCCGGATGCGTGGAACCGAACGAGGCTGTACCTGTTCTGTTCCGGCCATGGAATCGCACCAGACGCTGACGACGCGGCACTGCTCCTCGCGAACTCGGACAGGGAAAACATCGGATACAACCTGCCCTGCGCGGAGGTGCGAGAGTGGTTCCAGCAGGCTCAGTCGTTTCAGGAACTGCTGTTCTTTGCCGACTGCTGCCGCGAACGGATTCCGGGTACGCCCGACTCGTGGCTTCCATGGCCGCGACGTGAGGGGCACAACGGTCAGGTCCGCTGGCTGCTCGGCTGTGCCACTTATTTCGGTGACTATGCCCACGAGGAACGTCGTGAGGATGTTTCGCCGGACGAACGGAGAGGGTACTTCACCCGGGCGCTGATTGATGGACTGCGAGGCGCGGCGGCTGACAAGTTTACGCGGCGCGTGACGGCGCATCGTCTGGCCGATTACGTGCAGCGCCGCGTGCTGCATGCGACGGCCTATCGCATGCGACCTCAACGCCCGACCATGCCGTCTGCCGAGAATTTTGACATCTGCCAGGTCGATCAGGTGCGGCTGGCCCGGTTTACAGTCACGCTGGTCTTTCCGGATGACTATCAGGGACGCGTAGAACTGGTCAAAGATCGCGACGTCGAGACCGTCCAGGTAAACAGTGATGCGGACCGCGAACAGTCGATTACGCTGGAGGAAGGAATTTACCAGGCTCTGAGCGTCGACCCTTCGGAGGGAGGCGACCCGTTCAAACGCGACGGCGGAAAGTTCCTGGTCGTAAAGGAGGGACAGCGTGTCGAACTCTGAACTGCGACAAATCACGGCAACAGCGTTTCCCTCGTCGGCCGAACTTGTCCTGCGCGATCAATCCCTGGCTCCGATTGAGAGAGGCATTGGCCGAATCAAGACCAGCGTACCGGCCGGCCTCTACGTGCTGCAGGCGCAGATTGGAGCCCGGTCGGTCGAGAAGCTGCTTCGAGTGGCCGACGCCGACATCAACATCAAACGTGACGAATTGCGGCTTGAGATTCCGTCACCGACACCGACTCACGGCACAAGCACGCTCAACGAAACGCACGAAGAGGCCGCTCAGTATCTCAGTCAGAATCCCTGGCGATCAGTCGATCCGTGTCTCGGACGCCTGCTGCTGATGGTTCGTGATATTCGGGGTGTCAAAGGGCGAGCAGTCAGACCTGAAGACGTCGATGGAGTTACGCTGACTGACTTCAACGGCGATACCATTCTGGATGTTGCTCAGGCCGTTCGGCAGGTCAGAGAGGACTCCCAGCAACAGCCCCTTGAGACAAAAGGGTGGATTGCGTTCTCGGCAGACCTTGAGCCGGGAACGTTTGTCGTGCGCTGGCCTCAGCCAGACTCACCGAGCGAGAGCACGCCGCGCTTCATCGAACAACCGATCGTCATTCCGTCCCCCGGATCGACAGCGATGGGAGACGAGACCCCTTGGACGGTCTGCATCTTTATCCATCGAGACCCCGCGACGAAGCGGCTCCTGCACGAATCGACCCGCGTTCATCTGACGCCGTTGCCAACGGGTTTTCACGGATGGAACGATGAATCCATACAGATCAACCTGGCTCTGGAATCGGCATTGACCGCCGTCGAGCGTGGTGAACCGACGGCCGTTGTGGATCTCAGCCGTGATGACATGCAAGTGCTGCTGCGGGACAAATTCAGCAACCCAATGCTTGGAATCGTTGGTGCTCATGCTCTGCTACTGCGCCCTCAAGTCAACTGGTCCACATTCGAGACCGTCGTGAACAATCTGAGACGCCTTGTGCCGGGGCATCCGGACGTCGAGGCCCTGCGGGCGATCGGGTACTCTCGTCGCAGCGCCGATGCCGGCCGGTCGGACATCGTCATAGAGACACCTCCCATGCTGGCGGCATCTTACCGGTCGATCGTGGATCAGGAATGGGCCGAGCGCGGCCTGATCCGGCCGGGCAGTCTGGCCGAGAAAGTTGCCGGGCGGCTGATCAATTGCGGTCCGTGGACGATGTGGACCGCTGCGTCAGCGTCGCCTGTGGATGATTTGATTGAGCTGAATCTGACAGGATCACGTGGCCATTCTGCCCGAGGTGGCACGGCTCGTGGTGGGGAGCCCCCAGTCGGAATCGATGCGGCCGTCATCGCACGTGCCAGTCGCTGGCTGGAAGGCGTGCGGCGATGGGCGGAGAGCGAGGGCTCAGACGACCTGGAATTGAGGCCCGAGCACCTGGGACATGCATTGGGGCTGCCTCCGGTTACCGCCGAGAGAGTCTTTGATCTGCTCAGTCAGCCATGAGACATACTGTTATTAGGACTAAGCCATGAGCTGGAATGACTACGCGTTTGTCACGGGGGACGACGGTGTTCTTGATCGGAGCTCAGCGGCAGACGTGCGGCGCATTGTCGCTTCGATCACTGATGCTGACCACGCCGTGCTGCACCTGCATGGCGGGCTTGTTTCCGAGCCCAGTGCGAAAGAAACCGTCAACGCGCTGACTCCGGTCTATCTGGAACACGGCGGGGCTCATCCGGCCTTCATCATTTATCGGACCGGCATTCTGGAGATCCTCAAAGGACATTTGGTGGAGATTGCCCGGGAGTCGTTTTATCAGTCGGTGCTCGGAAAGGTGCTGAAATGGGCACGCGGTAAGCTCGCCGCCGGAGTCGGCGCAAAATCGATTGGCCCGGCAGACCTTCCGTATGCCCCGGACGTACGGCGTGAACTCAAGAAGCTGGAACGAAATGAGGAACCGTTCGCCGGTGCGACGGGGACTCCGGAAGAAATATCACAGGCTGAGCTTGACCAGTTCCAACATGAACTGGCACTGGACGAAGATTTCGAGAAGGCCTGCGCTGCCATTGTGAGCGCGTACATTCCCGAACATGACCGGGATTCGAAAGGAGTAGGCGGCAGTGGCACTGTTCGCGCCGCAGAACGAACGCTGCTTTCGCCGGAAGTTGTCGATGAGTTGAAGGGCGACCGAAGCGGTGCCAAAGGATGGTTGAGTACCGCGAAAACAATCATCCGAGTCGGCCTGGTGCTGAAGCGGGTCATCAGTCGATTCCGAACCGGACGCGATCACGGACTCTACACGACCGTTGTGGAGGAGCTGCTGCGGGCCTTCTATCTGGCGAGTGTCGGAACGGCTGTCTGGGAGGCAATGAAGGGCGAGACCGCGGACACGTTTCTGCCCGGCGAACCTGCGCGCGGAGGTCGCACCTTTGTCGATGAACTAGCTGCTCAAATGGCGGACGGGAACCGTCCGCCATTCTCGATCGTCGCGCACAGTCTTGGTTCTGTCTTCGCGTGTCGCCTGATCGATGATCTGGCTGCCTGCCGGGCGAATCCGAATCATCCACTGCCGGCAGATTTCCAACTGAAGAACCTGATCCTGCTGGCTCCAGCGGTGAACCATTCGCTGTTTGACCTCATGCTCAGTCAGCACTCAGGACTAATCGACAACTTCCGAATGTTTGCCCTGACTGACAGCCAGGAAGCAGGTTACTGGGAAGTCCCCGGTGTCTATCCTCGATCTCTGCTGTATCTGGTGTCCGGGCTGCTGGAATGCGATTCGGCAGAAAACTCAGTTCCCGACATGCCGCTGGTCGGC
The DNA here is from genome assembly GCA_937899075.1 of uncultured Planctomyces sp. Taxonomy (GTDB): domain Bacteria; phylum Planctomycetota; class Planctomycetia; order Planctomycetales; family Planctomycetaceae; genus JABMPE01. The sequence continues at coordinate 18,115 of CALDJX010000039.1, forward strand.
ATGCAGCGGTACTTCAGCAATGAAGGCATTTACAACATGCCTGACGTGCAACGAGTACGACGCTTCCTGGCCGAGCCGGGACAGAACCGACTCGTCTGGGCAGTCAGTGATAATGGCCCGGGAATGTCGTCTGACGCCAGGAAACACGGCGCGTTCGACGACGCTCCGTCAGAAACCAATACCATGCTTCACGTCTGTCACATGCTCAGCCAGTCGTGACCGAGGGCACCCATCTCATCGCCAGTCCCCGACCAGCGAGAAGGCACTCCAGTAGTACGGATGAGCGAATGGGCATTCATCCGGAGCGAACCAGGGGGATGTGTGAGGTTTGTCGGGACGTCCAGGTGGTGTGAGGTCGCGAGGAGTGAGTACCACTGGCGACTGCCGCAGTTCGCTGCTGGTCAGCTTCATGACTCGTGTGACAGCAATCTGCAACGCTTCCGCTTTTGTCGGTTTTGAACCCGCTTCATCCGGCACGCGGTAACGAGCAGCGTAAAAATGCTCCATCAAAATTCGCGTCGAGAGGTCGTCTACAGCCCACAGGCTGACGAGGACTGATGGCGAACCGGCGTAGATCAACGATCGTGTCAAACCGAGCAATTCGTCACCCGGACGTCGAGTATTCACGCCACTGTCGCACGCACTGAGGGTGACCAGCCCGACATTCAATTCGAGCTGAAGTATCTCCGCGGCCGTCAACCGTAAACTTGCAGTGCAATCCACCGAGGAGTTCTCCGGAGCCAGCACGATGCCCGATTCCATTGGTCGGTCGCGGTCGAGTCTTCCATGACATGCCAGGTGCAGGACGTCAATTCCGCCTTCGCAGGAACTTAGCTCCCGAAGCAGCCGCGACTTTGTTGCCTGTGAACTCGTGGTTGCAGAACATCCGAAGAGTTTGGCGACTGCGTATGCTTCAGCCCGCGCGTGACAAAGGTCGCCGGTCGAATCTCCGAAGACGATTGCACGTCCGGTCGCCGGGCTGCGTTTGGTCTGGCAGAACTTCATCACGGACGCGCTCGGCGAGCAGCACACGGGATTGCGTTCAATCAGGTACTCTCCATCGATCCAGACCGCCTGTAGCGGCACGGCATGCAGGATGTCGTGCGGGACGAACCAGATCGTGTCTCCACGGTCCGCCCATTGCAGAATCGGCTTCACCAGCGGCGCGACGAGTTCGTTCCATCTCGCGGCCCCGCGGTCGGGCTGCCGTTGGATCGTGTCAGCGCGGCCGAATTCCACAGCGATGCATTCGCGCAGCTCCAGCAGAGATATTTCCAGCTGCACGACTTCCGGCCTGGTAAAGTCGTCCCGCACTACAAAGAGCAGGGTGACATCCTCGGATGTGAAGTATTCAGCGAGCACGACGCGGTTTCCAGGCATCGCAGTCAGCTCCGCAGAAAGTTCAAGAGTTCCGGCCAAGTCAAGACGTCGGCTCGACGGATTGCCGCATATTCAGGAGTGGTTTCTGTCATTTGCATCCACACATCGGCGAGTTGCTGCTCAACGGCTTCGAGTTCGCGCAGTGCATTCAGCCGTTCTTCGTCCGAAGCTGATTCCCATCGACTCTGAGCACGCCGGGCTGCGGCGAGCAGATTCTCTTCCTGTAACGCGACTTCATGATCGACGGTCAGTGGCAAAGGCAAATCTTTCCACCGAAGCTGACGGAGAAACTCACGACTTCGTGAATGCTCACTCCACGCGAGTGCCTCGGTCGGCGATTTCAACAGCGTCGCCTTCAGCCGTACGATGCGGTCGTAAGCTTCCAGTCCAGCTTCATCGAAAACGTTGAGCGACTCTTCTTCAGACCTCAGCAGAGTGCGTAGCCCGTCGACAGCCTCGGCAGCGCGTTCGTAGCTTTTGGCAGCTTCCTCATATCGGCCTGCCGTCAGCAGCACGTCACCGCGATCAAAGGCGGCCTTATTGACTTCCTGCGGATCGCCGATTTTCTCAGCCAGCCGCTGACATTCAAGCAATCGTTCGGCAGCCTCGTCGAGATTGCCCTCATCCCGGTCCAGCAGTGCAAGGTCGTGAGCAGCGTCGAGTTCAGCCCTGCGGTAACCCATTTCGCGAGCCTCACGACAGGCCTGTTCCAGCATCGGTCTGGCCGCTTCAGACTCACCGCCTGCCATCAGGACAGACGCGATGGCGCTGCGGGCATGAACGATGCCCATGCGGTCCTGTTGCTGCTCAGAAACTTTCAGTGACCGTTCGAAATGCTCCATCGCCTCAGGAAACTGCTTCTGCAGGTCGCAGAGCATGCCGAGGTTAAACAACACGACTGCTTCGTTCGCGGCATCGCCCGTCTGCTGATAAACAGGCAGTGCCCGGTCGTAGTATGCGCGAGCCTGATGATACTCATGTCGCCGTTCATGGACGAGCCCCAAGCCAACCAACGCCGCCGCAAAGCGTGTCGGCTGATCCTCTTCAGAAAGTCCGGCCAGTCCCTGCTGCAGGCACGCCTGCGCCTCAGACAGCCGGCTGGCGTCTTTATGCACGATGCCGACTTCGACGAGCATTCCGGCGGCTCCGGCGAGATCTTCAATCGTTTCGTACTCGCGCTGAGCCTGCGAGTAGAACCGGACTGCCTCGTCCAGTTCGCCCCGGTCCCGCGCGAGCAACCCGAGGTTGGAACTGACTTGAGCGCGGACACGGTGCAGAGCGTCCAGAAAACGATCAACCACTTCCAGCGATTCGAGAAATGCCAATTCGGCTTCGTCAAAGCGCCCGGCATTCTTCAGAGCCAGCCCGAGACTGTTGAGCAGTTCGCCCTCAGTTCCGAGATTGCCGGCCGTTCTGGCTTCGTCGAGCGAGGCTCTCAGTTCTTCCAACCTGTCTGACTGTGTTTCCTGTTCTGTCACAAAACTCATCCAGTCAGAAGACGCGTTGAACTTGTTCGCCAGACATGGAACTCTAGATTGACAGCCGGCAGGTCGTTTCAGTTGCACTGTGACGTAAGCTTCCTACTTTGACAGTATACACGATTGACCGTGACACGCCTTCAATGACTTGCCGAGGAAAAGTAGATGGGCCCGGATGCGAATGTCGGCGACCTGATTGACGCGGCAGAGAAGCTGAACCTGCAGGGGCACCAGCTGGCCGACGCCGGGGACCTGCCGGCTGCTGCCCGCTGCTACGAGGAGTCACTGAAGGTCCGCGAAGTTCTGGCGGCCTACGATCGTGACCGATACGAGCCGGCTGTCGCATCCGTCTTGGTGAACCTCGGCATTGTGAAGAGTGATCTGGGTGATGCCGAGGCGGCAATTCTCAGCAACGTCAGGGCAATCGAGCTGTTCCGGAAGCATGAAAAACATACTCCTCAATATCAAATTTCACGTGCCGTCGCTTTGTCCAATCTGGGAGCGGTCTATCGTGAGCGGCGTGCGTGGGAAGCCGCGGTCGAGTGTTACGACGAGGCTGAGCCTGTCTTTCGCAAGGCTGAACAGGAAGTCCCCGGGCGAGCGAGTGAGCAGCTCGCCGCTCTGTTGAATAATCTTGGTACCTTGCAGATGCGGCAAGGGCGATATCCTGAGTCGCTCGCTCGTTACGGTGAGGCACTGGCGATCTATCAGATGCTTTCCAATAGTGCCGTCGGTAAGTTCACTGCGGACGTGGCTATGGTTGAGGCCAATCTCGGTGCGGTACTGTGGACCGTGAACCGCTGGGCTGACGCCCGCGGGCATCTCGTCGCTGCCATCGACAGGCTGGAACCGCTGGCCAAAAAGACGCCCAGCCGGTTTCATGCGGAGTGGCTGCGAGCAGTCAACAATCTGGGTGCCGTTCAGCGGGCACTCGGCGAGTTTGAAGTGGCTCGCCAAAGCTTCGAGACAGTGCTTGCGGCTCGGAGTCAGGAAGCCAGAGACGGCGGTGACTCTATTTCTGAACCAGTTGCCCGTCGATTGAGTTCTGCACTCATGAACGTCGGGCAGGTGTCGCACGACCTTCGCGACCTGCCTGCGGCCCGATCTTGTTTCGAGCAGGCTGTGCAGGTCCGACGTCAGCTCACTCTGCTCCGGCCGGAGTCGTACGGGCCTCTGCTGGCCGCGGGGCTGAACAGCCTCGGCATGGTCTGCAGTAGCCAGGGGCCGAACGGGTACGACCTGGCTCGAGGCTACCTGCGCGAAAGTGTCGAGCTTTATCGGCGTTTTGCCCGGGAAGCCCCGAAAGTCTATCAGCCACTTCTGGCTCGCACGTTGAGTGACGTCGGCGCCGTCGAGTTTGATGCCGGGCAGTCCACCGTCGCCCGGTCACACTTTGAAGAGTCTCTCGGGATTTATCAGGAACTCGCAGCCGGACAGCCGGAACTGTTCAAGCCTGAGCTGGCCAGAGCGATGCTCAACTTTGGAGCAGTCGTTGACGAAGGCGAAAGCCTCCGGCTCTATGAAGCCGCGGCAGCGATTCTGGAATCAGACGAACTGACGTTGACGGTGAGCCTGGCCGAGCAGCGTCTGATCTGTTGGTCGAATCTCGGACGACTGCGTCGACGCCGCGCCGTGAGGCAGTTCGACAACGCAGACACGACAAAATCATCAGTTGATAAGAGCCTGGATGTGTCGGATGAACTCTGCTCGGCGCGGCGGGCACTACGAACTGCCCGTGATCACGCTGAATCCTTTCGCGGCAGCTTCCAGAGTTCTCAGCAGAAACGACGCGTTCAGCTCGAAGCGGTTGAGGTTTACGAACAGCTTGTTCTTACCTGTCTCGATCGCTGGCAACTCGACGGTAACCCAGAGTGGCTGCACGAAGCCATGGAGGTGGCTGACGCCGCTCGCGCCAGAAACCTCAACGAGCTGATCGGTCGCGTGAGACGTCCCGTTTCGGTCCCATCAGAAATCTGGCAACAGTTTCTGCACGCGGACCGTTCAGTTCGAGATGCCCGTCAGACGCTCATGAACTGGGCAGCCGAACGCCGAAATCGACTGTTCGAAGTGCAGACGTCACTGGATTTCCCCGAGGATGAAGTCGGCGCAAATGGCTCGCGTGAGAGTACTCCACCGACCGAATCACGGGCCGCGGAAGACAGTCTCCATGCGGCCGTGCAGGCAGCATTGGAACGTCGTGATGCCGTTACGCAGGTCGTGAGACGCTCGGCTCCGCAGTTTGATCCCGATCAGCCGGTGAGTCCGTCGCGTTTTGATCGAATTTGGTTGCTCGTCAACGACGAACCGAACACGGCGATCGTTCAGTTTATTCTGACCGCCGAGTCGGGCAGGGCCATCGTGCTGTGCCGGAATCTCCACTTTGCTGTTGAGCTTCAAGGCTGGAACGATGAGGAAGCGCATCGCTTTGCTGCGGAGTGGGTCGCCAGGCTTCCGAACCGGGTCTCGGTCGATTCGCAGCGTCATCTGAGGCCGGCGCCTGCTACGTCTGGACGGAGCTGGTACGATCTGCTGGATGACGTCTCTCAGACATTGATGCGTCCAGTACTGCAGGCGATGCAGGATCGCGGAGTCGAATGGGGCGAGCCCGTCGACGCGTCAGCCGATGCGAAGGCGGACTCAAACCAGGGAACTTCAATTCGCCGACTGATAGTCCTGCCTCATCGCGTGCTGCATCTGCTGCCGCTGCAGGCCTGTCGTCTGCCGAACGGAAGCTGGCTGGGAGATGTACTGGATGTCGTCGTTACGCCGTCGCTCAGCATTCTTGACCAGTGTCGCTTCAGAGCGACGAGTCCAGATGAGGGTGAAACTGCGACGGATTCCATCGACCACGAATCTCTCCTTCTGATCGACGATCCAACGCGAGACCTGCCGTTCGCGAGTCTGGAATGTGCGGCAACGGCCGCACTCTTTCCGACGAAGAAGCATCTGAGCGGCAAACAGGTCACTCGGCACGAACTGCTGCGCCGGCACGATTGCCGTGTCTTCCACTATGCCGGCCATGCAACGTTCAATCTCGATCACCCGGATCGCTCGGCACTGATCCTGCAGGATGCTGATGATCCCACCGAATGGGTCACGCTCACAGACATTCTCGATTCCTTGGAACTGAAGTTCTGCGAGCTGGCCATCATCAATGGTTGTGAAAGCGGACTTGTCCAACCCAGCCAGGTCGATGAATACACGGGGCTTCCCGCAGGGCTGCTGTATGCGGGCGCACGTTGTGTGGTCAACACGCTATGGCCGATCTCCGATCTGTCGAGTGCTTTGCTCATGTGGCGTTTCCATCACCTGCGCCGCGAGGGGGCCGCTACTGCCGGTGCGCTACGAACAGCGCAAGGATGGCTTCGCGAGGAAGTCACGGCAGGAGAGTTGCGCGACGTGATCGTTCCCGAGCTTCTGGAGAACGTTGACGATGAAGAACTCGTCCGAAAGTGTCGCCTCAAGGCCGAGTACTTCAAGAGTTGGCCCGATGACGTGCATGTGTTCTCGTTGCCCGAACACTGGGCTGCGTTTACCGTGACGGGATGGGGCTTCTGACGGATAATCAGGAAGGGAACCTTCGTCTGACAGTGAGTTCGACCTGCGTCGTCGTCCAGTTGCCTGTTGACGGTGGTATTGCGTGCCGTGTCGTCGGAGCGTCGGCCATCATGGCCTGCAGGAATTCTTCAAGAGGATTCGCCGGCGCGCCGCGTGGAACGGAATTGCGATTGTCCAGCCCGAAAAGCGATGGCAGTTGCAGCCAGCGAAAGTTCGTTGGTTCTATCGTCGCGAACACCTTGATTATGTCCGTGCCCTCGTTCATGCCCTCTGGCAGTCCGGCTTCCAACGGCAGCACGCGTTCTTCGCCGGGGTCCATCGTCACGAAGCAGTCGACCGGATCCCACGGGTCGATCTGCTGGATGCCCCAGCCAGGCTGCAGGTCGAATACGGTCACGTTGAGGGCCGATGTCGAATCGTTCCGGATGCGCACTGCAGTCCATTCGCCCACAGTCAGCACCGGACTGTGCCCGCAGTCGTCAAAGGGTTCTGGCTCAAACGGCTCACCAGCTTCAAAGTCACTGCTTCGACCGACCAGCTCAACCAGGAGCTTCCCGTTAAGCCGTGACGTTGCATCCTGATTGTCCAGCTGCACCACCGAGTGATGCTTCGCCAGATGAGTCAATCGTTCTGCGACTGTTTTTGCTGAACGCTGATCGTCGATCTTCAGGGCAGGACCGAGATGGCGGATCGGGAGGCCGGCACGATCCCGGATGTCGAACTCAGACGACTCTGCGAGGGCGACCTGGAAGTCGATCTTGTGTGAGTCGACCGTGACATCAACCCACCGGCTGCCTGAAAGCATCGATTTCAGCCTCGACAATGCTTCGTCCTGATTGATGTCCGGTGGCAGATTTTCATTGCGAACGAGAGCAACTCCCCTGACTCGCTTTCTTCCGGGATCGATCATTACGGCCTGCGCACCAGCTTCAACCGGTTGCCCGCTGAACGATTCTGTGACGTCTGCCCACGAGTGAACGGCCTCGACTTCGCGAACCTCTACAATCGCCAGCCGGGCGGACTCGTCTGAAAGCGTCGCTGTCCCGTGTGGATACACGGCAAAGACAGCTCCGCGACGGATACCGTGCGACTGTCCCGCATTCATTTGAATGTTCTTACCGTTGGAACCGACCGTCAGCACGGGCACGGCGTGCTGCGCAACGCCACGTTCGGCCCCAAGGAAGAAACGATCGCCTTCGCCCTGAAGCTGCGGCGTCTGGCTTTGAAAGTCCGAGTGAACTTTCGGCAGCACACGATCGTGAAGCTGTTTCCAGGTGACTCCACCGGAGAACTCGTGAAGGGAATCGAATAGCCACCAGGTCAATGCACCGTTTCGCCCTTTCCCGTCATAGCTTGATTCATGAGCCAGCTCAACGGACCGGCACGCCGAAAGCAGAACATATCCCTGCGGTGCCGGCAGCCAGCTGTGCACGGTCGTTACCGCGCGGGAATTCTCGCTGCTGGGTTGCAACCACGTGTCACCCAGTTCCGTAACAGTGCCGACCAGACTCCCAGGGGGGCGGGCTGTCGCATCAATACTGGAAATACCGCGCACCGCAACATCGGCCGGACCGCGAGTCATTCCGCCCGAGTGGCAGCAGTCCAGCACGACCGACACGATCAGTCCCTTGTTGACCATGCGTTTAAGCAGGAAGGCCAATTCGATGTCACGCAGATACCGCGAGGTCGAATCACCAATGTCCGGCGGAACCATCGCTTCGTCCAGAGCACTCTTGCCTTTCTGATCCGGTACCAGCGTAGGAGTGCGTCCGCCATGACCGGAATAGTGAATGTGGACGATCTCTCCGGGTTCTGACTCGTCAGTTAGCTGCTGAATCGCAGCAACCATATTTTCGTAAGTCGGCCACGACTCCGGCGCTCCAGCAAGCTTGCTGGTGCCATTGTTTTTCGCAGTGAGCCGCTGGATTCGCTGATCGTTGACTCCCAGGCGACCCGTCAGAAACGTTTGCACGAGATCGACATCCCGCACACAGCCGGACAGACTCCCGTAAGAGTTTCCGTCCGGCAGCTTGTTCGGGAGATAGAAATCAACGCCAATCAGAAGTGCCCGCATGTTGAGAATCGAAGCGGTCATCACAGAATATCTCCTCACCCGAAACAGACGGTAGTCCGACAACCGTCGAGACAGTTGACTATTCGTGGCGGTTAACTGTACGTTTTGGCAACTGGCACGTAAATCGACGGTGTCCAGACACTACTTCGTCAGTCCGGATTTATGTCGGACGTTCGAAATTACAGACCATCATGGAAGTCAGGAAGGAGCCTTTGGTCATGACGCAGCTCAACCCTCGCGACGTCACTCCCCCAGAAACTCAGCCAAAAAACAACCATGGTGCCGCCAGTCACGACCTTTCCGTAGTTGCCGTCGGCATCGATTCGTATCCGTCGGCATCGGAAGTCACCACGTTGTCGTGCGCGGCGAATGACGCGGAAGCCGTGCATGCGCTGTTCAATTCCCGGAGAACGAATTCATCAAGTGTTCTTCTGGTCAACAAGGACGCCACAGTCGAGGCAATCAAAACCGCCATCCTCAACGCCGCAGTTGGTCTCAGCGAATCGGGAGCGCTGCTGGTGACATTCAGCGGGCATGGCGCTCCGCTGTCCTGCGGTGAACGTGCTCAGGCCGCCTTTTTTACTACAGAATTCACTGGCTACAACGGCTACAACGAATCAGAATTCGGCCCGGGACTCGACGGGGTATTTACACTTCGTGATGTAAAGGACTGGCTGAACGAAGCCAGACTCACCCCGCACAACTTGATTCTCGTCATGGACTCCTGTGGGTCGGGGGCAAGTATTGCTGGCGCCGGCCGTAACAACTCGATCAGTCTTGATGGACACAGAGCCATTCAGAGAAGTGTAGGGCTCCGAAACGACAACGACGAGAATGTCCAGCGTCTGGCAGAAATACCAGTCGATCTTGCTCCCGACACGGCGCCTTGGCCGAGTGGTTCCTGCGTTGTTGCGATGTCAGCGGCGACCGCCGGAGGGGCTGCGTACGAGATCCCTGAAGTCGGTCACGGCGTTCTGAGCCTGCTCGCTCTAGAGTGGTTCAATTTGAAATTCCTGTCCACACCGGACGGATCAGAAGATGTCGGCAGAGACCTCTACGAGTACGTGACCTCGAAAATCTCACGTCTTAGAGATGCTAATGGCCCAATGGGCCAGGCTTTGCAGGAACCGGATCGAGCCACTCATCGGACTGTCGCTGTGCAGCATAACGGCTGGATCGTCCGGGCACCGGTTGCACATAACCTGCTTGCCATCGGTCGGGGGATGCCGGTACCCAAGCCCTATGGTGACGATTCAACTCCAGAAGGACGGGAATTTCTTGAGCAATTCGAACGGAACGCAGAATCGATAGCTGGCCGTGTTGGAGGAGCCGGTTCTGACAAAGTCGGCGACACAAACTTCATTGTCAGCGTACCGAGATTCTACGGTACGCGAGCGTTGCTACAGCGGGTTTCCACGCGTCTCACGCAGGCAGCAGGGGGCAGTCACCCAGTACTTTATCTCGGCCTGGGCCGAATTCGAAAGGTCCTGCCGCTAATCGGCTCCCTGGAAAGTGCGTTTGACATGCTGCCGGGTCGTCAGACGAATGTTGCTGCAGGGCAGCCAATCATCGGGACACCGTCCGAAGCGCTGATCGACAACTTCGTTGAACGCCTCAGCAGTAATCGAGCCTGCGTCATTGCCCCTTTTCGCGACCAGGAAGCGGACCCACTGATGAAGTATTTCCTGAGGCGATGCTCTCAGGAAAACCAGATCACGTTACTGGTCGCCTTGTATGCCGGCGAGCCGATTCCTGAATGGATCAGCCAGGTTCACTATCAACGGTTGCAGATCGATAATCCTCGTGGCGCAGTTGAAGCACGGTTCAATCAGCTTGAGACTGGAGGAGACGTCAATCGAATCCCCAGTGATTATCTGAATTCGACTGTGCTGCACTGGTTGGAAAAGCTACGGGAACGTCAGCCAAACGTGGACGTCTGGCGGGATGAGTTCAGCGGTTTTGCGCTTCCCTATTACCAGAGCGGCAACAGCGTGCGGGCCGTTCTCAATGCGCTCGAATGCCTCCTCCCAACAGTTGGCCAGGAGTCAGCCGATGCCCTTGAGCTACTCAAGGCTATAAGCGTTGTTTCGCTGCCGCGTAGCGCGCGGCTTGTCGAGAGCTTGTGGAAGGGCGTCACGATGGCTGGGCGAGTTGGCCCAGTACCTGAAAACGAAAAAGAAATTAGAGAGCGGATGGACGCAGCTCTTGATTTCCTGCTCGGATGGCGACTGATTCGAGAGTCAGAAAACGTATCGGAAGATTGCCCCAGACATTTCTTTGTGCACTCCCTCGTTCGTGAGGCTGCCAGAGAGCATGAACTCCGACAGAAAGTACCCGTATCTCCCCGTTGGCCAGCCTTCTGGAGCCAGATTGGTGGTCAGGCCTATGCCGCCTCGCTGGACGACCGAACATCGCAGCACTGGTGGCCGCGGCCGATTCTGGCTCATGAGGCAATCCGTCATCTGCTGGAAGCCGATGACGATGTGCAGGCCTGCAGGACTCTATTGAAGCATTGGCGCGAGCTGGTCGACGCGGGTTATCACGAAACCATGCTCGACTGGTCGCAGCGACTCTATACGGGAATCGTGTCAACCGGGCTCAAAGAGCAGGCCGAACGGGAATCGCTGCAATTGGTGATCCCTCTGCTCGTTAACCAGCAAACACTCCGCAAGCACAGGCAGGAGTGGTACGCAATTCAGGGGCTGCATGTCGAAGTTGAACAACGAATCGAGGAATTCAGAGCACTTACGGTCGAGCGGACGGCAGAAGATCGCCCCGAACTCACTGACGATATCGAAAAATTCTGGATGGAAAGTCGCCAGAATCTTGCCAACTACAATTTTGTGATCAAGAACTTTGACAAAGCACGCTCCGGCTACGAAGAGTGTTATGCATGGGCGGTGAAAAACAACGCCACCAGCATGGAGTGCTCTAACCAGATTCGGCTTGCCAGTTGTGACGTGCTGACGGGACGGTTCGATTCAGCTGACGAACGAATGAGCGAAATTGACGATCGTCTCAAGCAGTTTGAGACGACTGATCCGGCCATCTGCATTCGACAATCGCGTCACCTTCGTTCCGTCCGGATCGAATCCGCACGAATCCGCGAGCGATGTGAAGAGCTGTATGAGCTTTCGCTGGAAGCATGGACTCAGGCCTTGCGGAGTTATGGCATTTCTGGTGGTCAGGAGCGATTCGATCTGGCCATCGCCAACGTCCATATGGCGTGGGCGTGTCTTTCACGTGGCGAGTTCCTGAGAGCGTGGCGGCATTCTTTGCAGTCCCGCAGGCTGCTGAATGACCGAGGCATCGCGGAGCTGTGGTGGTACGGGGAAACTGAACGGATTGCCGCTCTGGCGATTGCCTACATGTTCCGCGAACCGCCCGAAGTCAAAGGGTATTCACCGTGGTTTGATACTGCACCGGGTTCGCCGCGATCAGCGATGTTCCAGTTCTCCGAAACCGTGCTGGGTGAGCAGAGGCGAGTCCTTGAAGAACTGATCAAGGTCAGTCGGCCGAAGAATCCGTGGAGGGCGGCTGAGCTGATGAACGCCTTGGGCCAGTTTGTGCGATACGCCATACGGGATACCGAAGAGGGACAGGCATGGCTGCGCGAGGCGCTCAAACTCGCCCGACTCAAACAGCATCACTTCCTGGAGATTCGTTCGCTGGAAGCGATTGGCGTCGAAGCCCTGTACCGCGGTGAGACTGCTACAGCCGACATTTGGTTTAAAGAGTGTTTGAAAGAGGCCTGCGGTTACGGGCTCGATGACGGTCAGGGCCGGTACTCGAAGAATCAGAAAGCTGTCGCAACTCTCGCGAAGCAGAAACAAATTCCGACGAACACACGACCAGAACCAAACGTTGAGTGACACAGTCGCAGAATATCCGCCTGTGAGCCAAAGCGAACCCATTACCCTTGATTGCGTTCGCTGAGTTTCCACTTTGCATGTGAGTGCTGTCTGGCAGAAATTTCTGAGGATTTCCAATCGAAAATTGTGAAATGGGCGGGTCACGATGAGATTTTTCCGGTGAAGCGGAGTTCGGCTCTGCGACGACATAACGCTCCCGCACCTCACGAAAGTTGACGACACTCATCGTCGCCTCCCCCCAGATGGTCAGAGTTTCCGTGCGACCAAGCTCCTCGAAGCTCAAGGTCTCCTCGGCTACCGGGAGAAAGCATTATCAAAGCATCTCTTCAGCAACGTACTGAGCCGCCATGCCAATTCTCATTTCGGTAACGATTCCGGCATCAACGCAGGAATTCAGCTGGTGGTGTGATTAGAAACTGAGACTTCTTCTCAGCCCGCATTAGGGCCGCGTCGCCACAACATCCACAACAGTCGCCACTTACGCGGAGGATCAACAAACAGGGAATAGTGTCGCGAGCCGTCCGGGACGCGGCCTTATTCCCTGTTCGCTGAACCGACTGAAATTGCGGCGTG
>CALDJX010000040.1 GCA_937899075.1 uncultured Planctomyces sp.
TCTGGCGCGGCGGTTCGATTTACCTCGACGTGATCATTCATCAGCAGCAGGGCTATAGCGATCCAATCACTATTACTGCCGGGAATCTGCCACCGGGGCTGCACGTCGCGCCGACTGTGATTAACAACAACTCGCGCGGGACACTGGTCATCACGGCGGACGACAACGCGGCTGACTTCCTTGGCCCCGTCAAGCTGATCGCGACCGGACAACGCGGTGACGAAACTCTGCGTCGGGAGGTGCGACCGTATTCGCGAGTGTGGAACAACACGGGCTCCAGTCGTCCCACTCGTGAGCTGATCGTGTCGATTCGCGATGCGGCTCCGTATCGACTGGAATGGGCGGCTGACAACGTGAAAGTCGAAGCCGGGAAAGAGGCGAAACTGACATTGCGTTTGACGCGCCGCTGGGCCGATTTCAAGGCCGACGTCAACGTCCAGCCACTTTCGTTCCCCGGCAACTTCAAGTTGTCGAATACAAGTTTCAAAGGTGACCGGACTGAGTTGGAGATACCAATCAGCGTCCAGGCCAATACTCGTCCGGGAAGCTACACACTGGCGGTGATGGGCCAGGCTCAAGTGCCGTTCAACAAAGATTCTGAAGCTAAAGACCGACCGAACACGCTCGTTTCACTACCCAGCCGCCCGGTCACCTTTGAGATCATTGAAGCAGTCAATCCGTAGCCACTGGGCATGATCGTCCTGAGAAAGAAGTCCGAAATGAAAACCGGATCAAGAAGCCCGCTATCGAGACGTTCGTTCCTTCGAGCTTCTGGCGTGAGTCTGGCTTTACCACTGCTGGAAGCGATGGAGCCAGCGATTGGCGCGGAGTCGACGGCAGCACCTCGGCGAATGGTGGCCATTCAGACCAACATGGGAATCCTGCCTCAGTTTTTCTTTCCGGAGAAAGCGGGAGCGGACTACGTCGCCAGCCCGTATCTGGAACGACTGGCTGCCCATCGAAAGCAGATGACCGTCTTCTCTGGAGTCAGTCTGCCGGGCGTCACCGGCGCCCATGCAGCACAGAAGTGCTTTCTCACGGGCACGCCGCATCCGGAACGCGGTGGATTTCGGAACTGGGTTTCGCTGGACCAGTTTGCGGCAGAACACATTGGGAACGAAACCCGTTTTCCGTCGCTCGTGACGGCGATCAGCAACGAAAACGCGACACTCAGTTACACGCGCAGTGGTGCTCCGATCCCGGCGGAAGGCAATCCTCGGAAGCTGTTCGAGAAGCTCTTCGTGCAGGGGCGGCCCGATGAAATCGAATCCCGTGTCGAGTCATTGCGGCAGGGGCGCAGCACACTCGACTTTGTCGGCGAGCAGTCGCGCCGGCTGAATCGATCGTTGTCGGCGGTCGACAAGCAACGCATGGATCAGTACCTGACGGCAGTGCGGGAACTGGAACGGCGACTCCAAAGTGCGCAGGAATGGGAATACCGCCCGAAGCCGAAGGTCGACGCGAAGGCTCCGGACGAGAACAACGACGCGAAACAGTTTGTCGAGCGGTCTCGGAATATGTTTGACGTGATCAAGCTGGCTCTTCAGACCGACTCGTCAAGGATTGTGTCGCTGTTCATCGACACGACCGTGATTCACAACATCACGCATCATGGAAACCGGCCTGAAGTTCTCGCTGAACTGAAAGGTCACGAGGAACGTCAGTTCGACGCTTTGAACGGTTTCCTGACATCGCTCGGCGAGACGCCGGAAGCAGGCAAGTCGTTGCTCGATCGCACGATGGTGCTTTATGGCACGTGCATGGGCAGCGCGAATTCTCACTCGAATGTGAACCTGCCGGCGCTGCTGGCCGGTGGTGGATTCAAACACGGCCAGCACCTCGCCTTCGACACGCAGAACAATTACCCGCTGTCGAATCTGTTCGTTTCGATGCTGCAACGGCTGGGCATGGAGGTCGATGAATTCTCGACTGGCAAGGGAACGATGCGCGGTCTGGAGATGGCATAACAATGACGCGTCACCTCAATCTCATTCCATGCGTTCTCGTCATTGCCGCTGTCCTGCCGTCAGACATCGCCGCCGAAGATTCAGCAACAGGCAAATTCCTGGCCAACTACTGCATCGACTGCCACGGTCCGACCACTCAGGAAGCGACGCTGAATTTGGCGTCTTTGCCACGCGACTTCGGCAATCCTGACCACTTCCGCCACTGGGTAAAAGTGCACGACCGCATCGCAGCCGGCGAGATGCCACCGCGCGACGCGGACCAGCCGAGCAAGACCGAACGTGCAGCACTTTTGAAGTCGCTCAGTGAGTCACTGATTGCCGCCGAACGTGTGGCGTCGCAGGACGTGCCCGTACTGCGCCGGCTGACTCGGGCGGAGTATGAGAACACGATTCGCGATCTGTTCGACATGCCGGGCATCGCGCTGGCGGGGAATCTTCCAGCGGATGGTTCTGCCCATGGATTCGACAAGCACCCCGAAGCGCTCGACGTCTCCCACGTGAACATTGCCAAGTATCTCGAAGCGGCCGACCACATTCTTGACTATGCAATCGCGACTCGACCAGAACCGCCAACAATTCACAAGCGGCGCATCTCACTGGTCAATCGCGGCGGCTTTGTCGCGCACATCGTGATGAACGGCGACGGCATTCTGCTGAAAGACAAGCAGCCTGATCCCGAGTTCCCGCCGGCCGCCGAACAGAATCATCTGGACCAGGGAGCCCACGAGCGCTGGGGTTCGTTCCGCAACGGAGCCACCGTTGGGTTGTTTCGACACGAGGACGAATCGGTCAGCCCGTACTTCAGCGAGCATGTCACCATCTATCCGGCTCGGTACCGAGTGCGGACGTCGTTGTGGAGCTTTCAGTGGGACAAAGGGAAAATGCTGCCCGGACGAGGTACCGAAGCGGGTCGCCTGTCTGTGGTGCAGCTCACTGGAGATGGTCGAGGCGGTCAGCACCCGAGCTACGTGCTGGGTTATTTCGACGCGCCCGACACGAAGTCGCTGGAACACGAACTCGTTGTCTGGATGAACCACAACGAGCAGATTGGCTTCAACACGGCGTCGCTTGCTCCGGCGGCGAATTACTACAAAAAGAAGCGGGCGATGGAGTTCACCGGACCGGGAATCGCGATCGACTGGCTCGACATCGAAGGCCCGCTCTACGACTCGTGGCCCCCCCGCAGCCACAAACTGCTGTTCGGCGATCTGCCGCTGACCGAGTTCAAAGCCGCTGAGAATCCCAACGTTCGCGAACCTGTTCGCCGGCGACCGCGACAGATCGGAGCCGGACAGAACCGACCCGATCCCGAGCCCGGTGTGTGGACCGTCCATACCGACACTCCAATCAAAGACGCCGATCGATTGCTGGCCGCGTTTCTGCCGAAGCTGTTTCGTCGACCGGTCACTGAAGCCGTGCGGCAGCAATACGTTGGCATCGTTCGCAAGCGACTCGGCGAGGGCGACTGCTTCGAATTCGCGCTGCGGGCCGCGTACCGGAATGCACTCGTCGCTCCGGATTTTCTTTACCACATCGAGAATCGTACGACGGACTTCCAGTCCGTCGCTGTTCCCGACAAGTCTCGACGGACTGGAAGTCCATCGTACGGGCTGGACAACCACGCACTGGCCTGTCGATTGTCGTACTTCCTCACCAACTCGCAGCCGGACGAACAACTCGCCCAGCACGTTGTGGCCGGCGATCTGCGAAAGCCGGACGTCTTGCACTCCGAGGTCGAGCGACTGCTGCGTCATCCGCACTCGAACCGCTTCGTGAAAGACTTCCTCGGTCAGTGGTTGAAGTTGCGAAAGATCGCGGCCAACGACCCAGACAAGAAGCTCTATCCCGAGTTCAACCCATACCTGCAAGACTCGATGATCGCCGAGACGCGAGCCTACTTTCGCGAGCTGCTCGATAATGATCTCGACGCATCGCATCTCATGAAGTCCGACTTCGTGATGGTCAACGAGAAACTCGCCACTCACTACGGCATTCCAAACGTCACCGGTGCGGAGACTCGCCGAGTTCCGCTGCCGGATGACTGTCCGCGCGGCGGGCTCCTGACACAGGCGGCCATCCTGAAGATCACAGCCAACGGCACAACAACATCGCCCGTTCCACGAGGCGCATTCGTCATCGACCGACTACTCGGCGAACCACCCGAACCGCCTCCAGCCAATGTGGCGGCCATCGAACCGGACGTCCGCGGAGCAACCACAATTCGCGAGCAGCTCTCAAAGCACCGCGCACACGCCGTCTGCGCGTCGTGCCATCAACGCATCGATCCGCCCGGTTTCGCACTGGAATCGTTCGACGTCATTGGTGGCTTCCGCAATCGCTATCGATCAATCGGAGAAGGCGACCCCGCAGAACGTGGTTCGATTGATCCGTTTATTGGTATCAGCTTCAAACTTGGACCGTCCGTCGACTCAAGCGGGAAACTCAACGACGGCCGAGCCTTCAAAGACATTCGGGAATACCAGTCGCTGCTGGCGTCGGATTCCTCGCGACTGCTCCGCAACCTGGCGCGACAGTTCGCTGTCTACGCAACCGGCCGAGCCGTCCGCTTCACCGATCGCCCACTGTTGGAAGACATCGTCCGCCGCACGGAAGAGCAACACGGTGGCATCCGCACGTTGCTGCACGAGTTGATTAGCAGCCCGCTTTTCACTGGCGACGCGGCGGCGATCAATCCGCCATGCCAACCCAAGGGCCAACCACTTGCGACCCTTGATCCGCCGCGCAGCACCATGATGGCCGCGAATCTTCCGGACATTGGGTCTCCCGTCATCCGAGTAACGGAGCCCACAATTGCCGAACCTGAACCACCGATGTACGAGTTCGATTCCGAACACGTGGTAACTCTGCGAGTCATCGGGCTCTTCATGCCGCAACGAGTTGACGACTTCCGCAACCTGATGAAGCAGTTCCCGGAAACAAGCCTGCAAGCCATCAATTACGAGTCGGCCGAAGCCACGATCCGTTACGCCGCCAACAGCGATTTGTTCCGCAACGCAAAGCCGGAACAGATCATCGAACGCCTCAACAATCGCGTCCGCCAACTTTCGGGATACACAATCTCACTGAAACTGCCCGGTGAAATCACACGCGAGAATCTGAAACGTGTCGAGTTCCCAATCCTGGGACTCGACTGCATGGCCTGTTCAATGGCGGTCCACGATATCCTGATGCAAGTCGATGGAGTGGAACACGCCACCGCCAGCTTCCGATCCAGCCTCGCCATCGCGTGGATCGATCCGAACAAAACCGACCGATCCAAGCTCGAAGCAGTTTTGAAACAACGCGGCGTTACGCTGTTCGAAGAGAACGCCACGCCAGCTCGTTAAGGAACGGTCCCGAAACAACATCCCGATTTCGTATCAGCACGACGCGCCAGCGAGTGAATCGAAACGCTCCCGATCGCAAACTGTTCACTCGCTGGCGCATCGTGCTGGTATTGCTTCAAACAGGAAATCGATTTCCAGTCTGTTCGTTAAGTTCGCCGCGTAGGCGTTGGAATTCACTTCTGAAACAGATCCGGGCTCGGCCAGCGGTCTTCCAATGAGCGGACCTGTTCTTCGATCGGGGGTTTGACGTTGGGCCAGTTCTGGGGGCGGATGCGGACGGTAAGGCCAGGGCGGAATCCTTCGAGGACGAGAGGGACTTCGAACTGGATCTGTATGCCGCTGCTGCCGAAGTCGATTGTGTCTTTGCTTTTCTCCACGGTGAGGATTCTGCCGTCCATGCCGTCGTGGTCCGGCCACCAGGTGCGGAGTGTGTTTTCAGCGGCCGCCATCTTGGCACCGATCCCGGGCTTGAAGTCTGCATAGAGTGATTCATCCATTCCCCCGTACAGAGTCGCGGTGATCGTGGCTTTGCCAAACTTTCCGTGGCTGACTGAATCGACTCGGGCGGGCATCCAGCGGGTACGGATGTGGCGGATGTGGAGTTGGCGTTGACGTTCGCTGGCGACCTTCATCGCGGCTTCGTCGAGCCAGATGTCGGCCACGTGAAATTGTTGATAGAGGTAGCGGGGATGCCACGTGAGCGAGAGTTGAATGGGCTGCGCCTCAAACTTCTTCTGCCCCGTGGCGGGCCAGGTTTCGTCCGCCACAAGGTCGTCGAGACCGAGCAGTTCGCGACCTCGCCAGATGCGGGTCGAACCGTCGATGGTCATTTTGTGTTCGCCACCGAGTCCTTCACCACCTTCCTTCCGTTCGAGACTGGCGATGATGTGACCTTCCGAGCCGTTGATTTGCACCTCCTTCAGTTGCCAGGTTTTGCCTTCGCGCAGGCAGAGACTCGGGCCGTCTTCGAGCAGGATTGCATAGTTTTCGCGGGGCTGACCAAGCTGACCGTTTTTAATTACCGGCACTGCAGAAGTGATCGGATCGGGTGGCAGGTAGAAGCGTCCGTAGAGGACTGTGCCGATGGGGATGTCCCTCAGTTCGGCGGGTGCGCCGCGGTAGTAGATCATGCCGTAGGGCAGCATCGCGAAGGGGTGCAGACGCCTTTCCGAAAAGTAGCCGTCGATGTGCAGTCGCAGCGTACCGCGCCGGTTGACGTGGTCGACAAAGACAAGTTCGCCACGGTGAGACGTCGCTTCGGCGATCGGCGGAAACTCTCCGGGTTCGGGGCGGAAGGGCTCGTCGGCACCAACAACGCTCGCAAGCAGAAACAGTAGAAGCGGAAATGCCATACTGGCATGAAGTTTCAGCGAGTGAATCGCCAAAGAAAGTTTTCTCACTCTTTGATTCTCCGGATCACTCACTGGTTGTCGCACGTTGGCATTCACTTGTCTGGTGGCTTGGTCATTCACTCGCTGGCGCTTCGTGCTGGTGAACTCTTTTATTCGCTGGCGCGTCGTGCGGGTCAATCCTTTCATCCGAGATCCAGTTCACTGTTACTGTCTGCAAAACGATCGGTCTCGACTCCCATCTTTTGCGCCATGGTCAGCAGGAGGTTGCTCATGTGGGCATTGGCGTTGGCCGGGCGGCCGCAAAGGCGATAGTGATGGCCGGGATTGTCGAGCTGGTAGCCGTCGAAGTGGCCCTGGTTGAGATCACGGTGGCGGCCATGCTTCAAGCCGCAGGCCGACCCACCTGCAAGGACCAGCGGCAGGTTGGCGTTACCGTGACTGTGTCCGTAGGCCATGCCGCTGCCGAACAAAGACATTGTTGACTCAAGCAGCGGGCGACCGTTGCTGTCAGGAGTCTCGGCAAGGCGAGTCAGGAAGTAACTGAATTGCTCGACGCTGAACGCGTCGCTCATCGTAAGCTTCTCCATGTGGCCGGGATCACCATTGTGATGACTCAGTTCGTGGCGCGACTGTGAGATTCCCAGTTCGGGAATTGCCAGTCCCTGACCTTCCATACCACTGCTGAAGGTGACCACTCGAGTGGCGTCAGTCTGGAATGCAAGCACGATCAGGTCGTAAATCGTCCGGAAGTACTCGCCGGCCTGTGCCTGTGGAATGTCACGATTGGTACGCTGGCGATCGGAACCTGCGATCTCTGGACGCGGAACATCCAGCCAGGCGTCTGCCCGCTTCGTGCGAATTTCGGTCTCGCGCACTGACGTCAGATACTGATTCAGTCGGCCCTTGTCTTCGGCCCCAATCTTACTCTCAATCGAGCGGACTTCTTCGAGGTTTGCATCCAGCACACTCCCCTTGCGACGCAGGGCTCGCCGCTGGGCAGCCGTGCCGCTTTTCGGCTCTTCGAAAAGGTGAGCGAAGATTTCACTGCAACGGCTCATGCCGGGCAGACGGATTCCATCGGCGGTCCAGGCGAGAGACTCACCCTTGTTCGCAACCTCAAGTGAATGAAAACGAGTGTGCGGCGAAGTCACCTCGGCCATCTGTTGATCGACCGAGATAATGTTGCGATCGGTCGGGCCGAGCTGACCGCCAGTCAGCCAGATCTTCTGGCAATTGTGATGATGCCCCAGGCCGCCCGGGTGATGCAGACCGCTGATGGGAGTGACGACACCTCGATGTTTTTCGAGCGGCTTGAGCGAACGGGAAAACGTGTAGTCTTCTCCGGGCATCGTGATCTGATAGTCCAGCGTGTTGACGCCATTGGGAATGTAAATGAAAGCGCTGCGCCGTGGTGGCGGAGTTTCTCCCGCTGCGTGCAGGGGACGCATGCAATTCAGCAGTGGCAGTGCAATGAAACTGCCAAGCCCACGTAGAGCATGGCGACGATCGATCAGCCAGGATTCAGTCATGATTGAGCTCTCAAGGATTTCAACGCTTCTGGATTAAATCGGACACGGCGACGGCACGGACGATGTCTTTCAGTTGATAATTCTTCTGTCGCGAGTCGGCCACGATGGCTTGAATGTCTTCTCGATCATCCACCGTCAGTACGCGGCGCAATCCGTAGGTGCAAAGATGCTCGACAAACGCTCGGAGGAATTGGTCGCGATCCTCAAGTAGTAACTGCTTGAACTGCGCGGCGTCGGAGAACTTTCGACCGTCCGGCATCGTACCACTTGCATCGACTGTGGGATCGTCACCCGTCCCTTTCTCGACTCGCTCGTGGGTGCGCCACTGACCAATGGCGTCGAACTGGTCGAATGCCAGGCCGAGCGGATCGATGTTACGGTGACAAGCGGCACAGTTGGCGTTCTTCGCGTGAGCCTCGATCTTCTGTCGAATTGTCGCCTTGGGACTCTCCGGCGGATTGGGTTCGATGGGTTCGACGTTGGCTGGTGGCGGTGGCGGTGTCTTGCCGAAAATCGCTTCGCTGACCCAGACGCCTCGGTGAACGGGACGATGCCGAGTTCCGTCAGACGTCAAACCCAGAATCGCTCCCATCGTCAACAGACCGCCGCGGCCGTCGTCAGGCCGCAACGACATGCGTTGAAAGCCGGAGACCTTCGGCTCGGGAAGACCATAGAAATCGCACAGTCGCGGGTTGGCCATGGTCCAATCGGACGAGAGGAACGTATCGATGGGAAGGTTGTTTGCGAAAACTTCGCGGAAGTAGTGAACGACCTCTTCTCGCATGCTCGCTTCCAGCCAGACGTCATAATCCGGGTACAGCTTTCCGTCGGGTGGAAACATTCCAAGCTGATGCAACCGCAGCCACTGGCGCGGAAAGTCATCGATGAAGCGATCGATCTTCGAGTCGGCGAGCATGCGATCCACTTGGGCTGCGAGTGCATCGCCAGTCAGTTCCCCGTTCCGTGCGGAATCAAACAGTGCCCGGTCAGGCATGGAACTCCACAGGAAATACGACAGACGCGAGGCGAGTTCCCAGTCAGTGAGCTGAACGCGTGGTTCGACATTCCCCTCGACAACGTAAGCAAAATTGCGTGACGTCAGCACGCCGAGCAGAGCGACCTGATAGGCGGAAGCGACACTCTCACCAGCAGCGATTTCACTCTCGTAAGCATTCAGGTAGTAACGGAGTTCGTCGATTGTTACCGGTCGCCGCCAGGCACGTTCGGCAAATCGCTTGAGATTGTCTGCAATGACGTCGGGTGTTGCGTCGTCGGATGGCAACACTCCCTCGCGCGTGGCACGCTCGCCCTGGCTTTCAATCGGCCCCTCCCACTCGATCCAATCCAGCAGCACTGACGAATAGATCCCGTTGCCTTCTTCGTCAAACATCTTGGGCGCCGTTGGATTCAGTAAACTCGTTTCACTGCTATGAGTAAAAATATAAAACGGCTGAGACAGAGCGTTGCGGTAATGCCCACCTTTTTGCCGATCGATAATGTCGGTCGCCACGACGTTGAAATCGAGATTCGCGGGCATCTCCAGAAACACTTCGAACTCAACGATCTCCGGTGAATCCTCAAGGCCAACGATATCCAGTTCGATCAATCCTTCGTTGGTGGCTTCGGCAGTCCGTTGGCCAATCCGAAGATGGGCCGTTTGTCCTCCTGGCGGACGGATGCCGCTGAGCTGAATCCGTCCGCGATACAGGCCGCTGTGCTCCGGCCCGGTTTGCCCGAACCAGTTTGGCCTGAAGGCCTGCTGCAAACGCCCTGGAAAGATCAATGCACGCAGCGGCCGTTTGATTCCGAAGCGATCAAGGTATGCCTGCTGTTGCTCGCCTCCGTTGTAGCGGATGTCGGCCGCCGTCTTGCGAACCGTCTGCGATTCGACCGACTTCTCGGGAAACGCGCGAGCCAGCACGATCTCAGCAGCTCGGTAGTAACGCTCCACATGCGAAGGTGAAAGCGAGAGCTGCGAGCCGATGCGTTCAAACCCGTGCCACAGTGGGTCCGCATTCAATTCGCCAGGCTTCGTCGGGTCGTACCGAACTCCCAACAGATCGTAGACCGTGTTCTGATACTCCTTACGACTGAGCCGGTAGTGAGCCACCGGCGGCCGCGCCGCCATCCTCGCCGCGCGTCCTTCGCGGATCCGCGAATCGAGTTGCTCTACAACCGCTGCGATCTCATCTTCGGTCGGCTGCGGTTCGTCCTCGGGCGGCATTTCCCCAGCGTTGATTCGTTCGACAATTTCCGCCCACAGATGACCATCGGCTCCCGCTTTAAAGTCACGAGACAACTCGTCGACTCGCAGGTCCCGTTCCACCTTGTCAGGTCCGTGGCACCGCAGGCAATGCTTCGTGAGGAATGCATCAAATGGTTCCGCAGCGGACGCGAACGACGCCCCTGCAAGGCATGCAGATACCGTAAAGCAAAAAAGTCGGGTCATGAATTGTTCCGCAGCTTGTCTGTAATTGTCGTCTGACGACTCGCGACTTTAATTCCCTGTTTGCTGGTATGCTACGTGCCACAGTGGGACTGTCCAACTGAGCTGCCGCCAAAACGCTGTTCCGTCCTGGTGACTTCTCTGTTAAACGATCCTCATATTCCGCGCTCGCGACTGTTTTGGGAGAAACAGATCTTTCGGGAGAAACAGATCGAGGCGCGGTGTTTCGGGTATGGGTTCAGGGAAGAACACGATGCGACGGATCCCCTTGCGGTTTTGTATTCTGGCGTTGATTCTTGTCGGGCTGAATCTGGCCGGGCTGCTGTGGATTCGTCACGAGCTGGTTTCGGCGCGAGATCCAGCAACCACGCCGCTGCGGATTGTCGACACGCTTCCGCAGGCGGACGCCGACCAGGCCGAGCGGATTTCTCTGGTCTTCGACCGAGATGCGGGTGAGCCGGAGCGGTTGAACTCGCAGCTCGACGACGCCGCGCCGTTCGAGATTCAACCGAAAGTTCCCGGCCATTGGGAATGGGCGACGGCCAGGCAACTGGATTTTATCCTCGCCGAACCGCTACCGGCGGGCCGACATTTTGGAATCGTCCCGGCCAGCGGAATCGAAACGCAGCTTGGCCGCGTCGTACATGTGAACGCGGAACTTGCGTTTCAAACCGCTCCGCTTGAGTTGGCCGAATGCCTGCTGATCTCGTCTGACCGCAGCGATGTAACCTTCGAGCTGCGATTCAATCAGCAGGTCGCACCGACCGAACTGCTGAAGCAACTGACGATCGGAAAAGCCAGACCAGACAGTTCTGACACCGAACTTGAACAGGCAGCCCGTCAACAGAAGAGTTTGAAATGTCTGATCAATGAGCCGGCGACGTCGCTCGTGTTGCGGTGTGCGCGGCCGGACGATGATCAACTGCGGATCGAACTGGCGGAGACCCTCACCGGCCACGAGGCAGAGCTCGCATTCGGTAAAAAGATCGTTCGAACCCTGAAGCTGAGCCCGGTCTTCGCGTTTCTCCGTACGGAGGTTGAAGAACCCGGCTTCGACGGCCAGAGTCGGATCGATGTGTTCTTTTCAGCGGGGCTGTCGGCTGACCAGGAAATCCCGTCGCTCGATGTGTCGCCGCGAGTCGATGATCTGCGCGCAAAGTTTTCACGACACTGGAATGCGAACGGGAATCTGTTGCGACTGACCGGCTCGTTCGAGTGCGGACGTCAGTACCGTTTCACGCTACCAGCAACGGTGCTCTCGTTGGACGGCAAACCATTGGGTGAGGACTGCGAAGTCTCTGTCCGAATCCCGGACCGCAGCCCACGTGTCAATTTTCCGGACAGCAACGGAGTGTTGTCGCCGCAGGGCAATCTGACATTGAATCTCGACACGGTGAATGTCGGCGGGCTGAGAATTTCTGCTTCCAGCGTTCACACGAACAATCTCGTCGCCCATCTGCAGGGCACGTGGGAGAGACGCACGTCGAGATCGCTGCCGAGTAAAACGATTCGACTTGACCACACAAAGAACCAGACGGTTTCCAGCACGCTGGAACTGAAATCACTGCTGAGTGGGCCGTCCGGACTTTATCACATTCAAGCGGCCGCGACGGACGAAGCGTGGGTCAGCGATTCCGCACTGGTCACGGTGACGGATCTCGGACTGACGTTGAAGCAGTCGACGTCTGAACTGCTCGTGTGGGTAACGTCGCTGCGGAAGGCGACGCCGGTTGCCGGCGTTCGAGTATCGAGTGTGTCGTACACCAATCAGACGCTCGCCGTCGCCACGACTGATGCGGACGGTCTGGCCCGATTACGTGTCGACCGCAAGCACGCTGACGGAAAACCATGGGTCATCATTGCCGAGCAACCTGCAAGCACGGACGAGGCTGGCCTTTCCAACCAGCAGGCTGCCGGACAGATCGCGTGGCTGCAGACGAACGAGGCTCACTGGCTGGCCGATGACGTCAGCCAGTCGGGACGACCACATCCGGAAGCACTCGACGTCATGCTCTACTCCGACCGAGGCACTTATCGACCGGGCGACCTCATTCACCTTTCCGGAATCATTCGTGACGACCTGGGCAAAGTGCCGCCTGGATTTCCGATCGAAATTCATGTCACGCGTCCCGACGGTCGTCGAACGGCGTCGGAAGTGATCACACACAACGCGGACGACAAACCCGCCGCACAGGGGTTGTTCCACTTTGAGTACCAGACTCCGATTGAAACCTGGACAGGCCCATGGCGGTTTCATGTGACGTTGCCGGGCTCGGATGACGAAATCGCGTCGGCTCATGTTTACGTCGAAGAATTCATCCCGGTCAGGATCGAAGTGAAAGCGTCGCCGACAAAGCCGCTGTTCACCAATGGCGAACGGCCGGCAATCAACGTCGAAGCCCGTTACCTGTTCGGCACACCGGCGGCCAACCTGCAGACGATGATCAATATCTTCCACAAGGCGGAGCGGTTTCACTCGAAGCAGTTTCCGAATTTCACTTTCGGACCACGGGCACTCGATGGACGAAGCCGCGCCAGCGAAGTCGACGCTCGACTGGATTCGCTGGGACACTTGTTGATCGATCTGCCGCGTGTGGCCGACTCGACAGCAACACCCTGGCGAGCCAGCGTCAATGTCACCGTCACCGAAGAAGGCGGACGATCCGTTTCGACTCACACCGGACTACTGATCGATCAGCAACCGCATCATGTCGGCATTCGCGTTCCGGTCGGCCGCGTCGTTCCCGTTGAACAGGAACTGACTGCCGAATGGGTTCTGCGCACTCCTGAAGATCAACCGGCCGATATCCAGACGCTGTCGTTTGAACTCGTCCGTGTCACTCACGAGAACGTCCTGAGAAGAGTTGATGGTCGAGCCGTGTGGGAATCCCGCGAACGGACGTCATCCGTCTGGACGAAGACCATCGACAGTTCATCGCCGCCGCTGGTCGAACAGACGGACGAACAGACCGACGGAGCGGCAGGGACAATCACACTGACGTGTCCCGAACCGGGTTATTACCGGCTGATTGCCACGTCGAAGTCCGGAAGTCTGACAGAGATCGATCTCACGGCCGTCGGCCCCAACGGGCAGCATCTGACGCGGGCACTCGAACAGCCCGAACGCGTCGACATTCAATTCGACCGTGAGCAATGCCTGCCGGGCGAGACGGTTAACGCTGTCATCACCAGCCCCTTCCCCGGCCGAATGCTGCTGAGTCTGGAAGCCGACCGCGTGCTGTGGTCGACTGTCGCGGAACTCGAATCAACATCGACGATCGTTCCGGTCACCATCCCGGCAGACGTTCGAGGTGGATGTTTTCTTTCAGCGACCGTTTTGCGACCAGTTGATCCGGCAGCGAAAGAGTGGCTGCCTCATCGAGCACGAGGGATCGCTCGCGTGATGACCGACCACGCGGCAATGAAACTGCCGGTCACGATCGATGCCGCGCAGCTGGTGCAGCCGACAACTGCGGTGACAGTCACTGTGCAGACTCTTCCGGGAGCCATGGTCCAGTTGTGGGCTGTTGACGAGGGGATTCTGGCAACCACCGGGTTCAGCAGTCCGAATCCGTACTCGCACTTCTACTCGCCGAGACGGAATGACGTGCTGTCTTCCGATGTGTTTTCGAACCTGTTACCGGATCACGAACTGCCATCGTCGATCCACCGGATCGGGGGTGACGACGGCGGCAACGATCCACTGCGTCGTAACCCGGTCCCCTCAAAACGCCGCGATCCGGCCGTGATCTGGCAGAGCTTCCGACAGGCGGATGCCGACGGAAAACTGACGCTGAACGTGACGCTGCCACAGTTCACTGGCGAACTTCGCTGGATGGCGGTCGCCGTGCAGGACGATCGGTACGGAGCGGCAGATCTGGCGATGACTGTCACTTCGCCATTACTTGTGGAAGTCGCGTGGCCTCGCTTCGCCGCGCCGGATGACGAGTTTCATGTTCCCGCGCGAGCCTTCAACACGACCGACTCACCGCTGACCGTTCGCATCGAGACGACGGTGACAGGTCCGCTCGAACTGGCCACCGGTGAACCGTCGCTGACCGTGCCTCCCGGCGAAAGCCGCGTCATCTGGTTGAAGGCAAAGTCCGGACAACCAGGCTCCGTCGAAGGTGCTGTGGTCGTCACTTCGCTGGACGGTAACCATTCCACTCGTCACGAATTCCGCAGCCCGTTTGCACTGCCGGTTCGCCCGGCAACACCTCTCCAAACTGAGCGACAATTCATCACCGTCAAGCCGGATGAACCGCTGCCGATTACACCGAGTGCGGATTTTCTGGCAGGGTCGACTCGCCTGCGGATTTCGTTGTCGTCAGAACCGGGCCTCGATCTGAAACCAGCACTCGACGACCTGCTGCAGTACCCGTACGGCTGCGTCGAACAGACGTCGAGCCAGATGCGGGCGCTGCTCGCGGCCGGACAGTGGCTGAATTCAGAAGCGGGCGAAGATCGGAGACAGGAAGTGGTCAATGCGATGCTCCAGTCCGGAGCGTCCAGGCTGTGGAGTATGCAGGGGGCCTTCGGCGGTCTCAGCTACTGGCCTGGGCAATCGGATGCTCATACATGGGGAAGTGCCTACGCCGCCGAAACGCTGCTCGACGCACGCGATCGCGGCGTGTCGATCGATGCTCGGTTGCTGACCGGCCTGCAGAAGTTTCTTGATCAGACGCTGGCTCATGCGGGAAACGACATCGATGCCAACACGCGTGCGGCCATCTGTCACGTGCTGTCCCGTCTCGATCACCCTTCGGTCGGCTGGATGTCGGTTCTGACAGAGCGATTAAACGAACTGGATATGGCTGGCCGAGCCCACCTGGCAATGGCATGGCTGCACGCCGGTCGTCGAGATCAGGCACTGGCGGCAATTCCGAAAGACACTATCGATTTGGGAGAACAATCGTCGTACACGGGACGGTTCACGTCGCCGGTGGCTCAACGAGCCCGCCTGCTTTCCGCTCTGGTCGAACTGGATCCGCAGCACGAATGGATTCCGCAACTCGTCAACAGTCTGCACGCTGCGCGTTCCAACGGTGTGTGGCTGAGCACTCTGGACAACGCGCTGGCGCTGGAAGCTCTCGCGGCTCGCAAACAATCCGCTGCTGATTCAACCAGCTTCGCAGGCAAGGTCCAGGTTGGAAGTCAGTCGGTCGACCTGAAACCCGGCGAGACGAAACACGTCACGCTGTCGAATGTTGACGAATCGGCAGAGTTGATCGCTCACGGAACCGGCGAACTCTTTGCCACGATCGAGACAACCGGTCTCTCGAAAATTCTTCCGGAAGACAAGGATCGTCAGATTCAGGTGCGACGGCGCTGGCTGACGCGCGATGGACACACGATCGATCCGCAGCACATCGCCGTCGGTGATCTGATTCTTGTCGAAGTCGAGCTGAAGTCGCTGGGCCGAACATCCATCGCCAGCGTCGCCGTCGTCGATGCTCTACCGGGAGGCATGGAAGTCGAGAACCCACGACTGAGCACCTCGGACCAGTCAGCCTCCACAGGGGACGCCGATC
Source organism: uncultured Planctomyces sp. (assembly GCA_937899075.1). Taxonomy (GTDB): domain Bacteria; phylum Planctomycetota; class Planctomycetia; order Planctomycetales; family Planctomycetaceae; genus JABMPE01. Next base: position 16,173 of record CALDJX010000040.1, read on the forward strand.
ATGTCCAGTTTCTCGACGATCGAATCATCGTCTTCGGAACGGCAACGCCACACGGTCAGAAGTTCCGCTACGCACTGCGAGCGGTCACCGACGGTGACTTCACCCTGCCGCCGATTCAGGCATCGTGCATGTACAACGAGTCGATCTCGTCGACTCACGGTGCGAACCGAGTCCGTGTTCGAGCATCCGGCCGCATCGAACCAGAGCGTCTGGCCGAGCAACCGGACGCGACCGGAGCAACGAAGTGAGAAGGCTGACACAGCCCGCGTTCATCCCTGCGCGTCGATCGGGCGCCACTGCTGGCTCGTCCAGAAGTGAGAGTTCCAGTTCAATCCGCACTGCTGGGCAAGCCAGCAGTGGCACTCGCAGTTCAGCCCGGATATGGCGTACCGTCCGCCGGTGCGCGTTCGGTCTGACGGTGCTGGCAGGCGGCGCAGCCTCTGTCGTCCTCATCATTCAGGCACTGTTTCCGTTTCCGATGCGGACACTTGAACGCTGGCCGGCAAGTCCTCGCGTCGAGGATCGAACTGGTCGCCCGTTGCTGCAACTGGTCGGCAACGATGAGCAATGGCGGTTTCCGATCCCGCTTGACGAAATGTCACCGTGGATCGTGCAGGCGACGATCGCCGCCGAGGATGAACGTTTCTACGAACACTCGGGAGTGGACACGACGGCTTTGCTGCGTGCCGTCCTGCAGAATCTCCAGGCCGCTGACGTCGTCTCGGGAGCTTCGACGATCACCATGCAGCTATGCCGGATGGTTGACGACCGCCCCCGCACACTCACGGCAAAGCTGCTGGAAACTTCGCGGGCATTGAACATCGAGCGGCGTTTCTCAAAGTCAGAGATCCTGGAACACTATCTCAACCTCGCGCCCTACGGCGGCAACATCCGAGGAGTCGAAGCCGCATCGCAACGCTACTTCCGAAAGAACGCTTGCGATCTCTCACTGGCTGAAGCGGCATTGCTGGCTGGATTGCCGAAGTCGCCCACTCAGCTTCGACCGGATCGATATCCCGATCGGGCAACAACGCGACAGGCCTACGTGCTTCGCCGGATGCATGATGTCGGGATGATTTCTGCCGAACAGGAGCAACTCGCAGTAAGCTGGCCGGTCGCGTGCTCTGCGGAATCCGCTCCGCAGGACAACGCTTCGCGAACCGCAGGAAACCTTAGCCAGTCCGGCGCTCATGCGGCCTGGCTGGCATTGCACCGCAGACCGGAAGGTGGGCGGACGACGATCGACCCGCAACGGCAGAGCATTGTAGAAACACTCGTCGAGAATCATCGGACAGCGCTTCCCGCTGGTTCAGACATCGCCCTAGTGGCCATCGACATTGCGAACTCCGAGATCGTCGCGATGGTTGGTTCTGCTGATTTCACGGACCCGGTGGATGGTCAGGTAAACGGCGTGCTCGCTCGCCGAAGTCCCGGTTCGACGCTCAAACCGTTTCTCTACGCGACGGCGTTTGACGCTCGGCGACTGAACGCCACGTCTCTTGTCGACGACTCGTCAATTGAACGCGGCGGGTGGCGACCTGACAACTTCGATCGCACATTCCGAGGCCAGATGACCGTGGCCGATGCCCTGAGAGAATCACGGAATGTGCCGGCGATACTACTGCTCGAAGCGCTCGGAACATCCCGTTGCGTTGGGGTGCTGAATTCTGTCGGAGTTCGGCTGCCGAAGAATGCTGAGCAACTCGGAGGCCTGGCAATCGCTGTCGGCGCCGTCGAAACAACTCTGCTCGATTTGACGAATGCGTATGCGACACTTGGTCGTGATGGTCGTTTCACGAAGCCGCGACTTTTCGCCGATGAGCCGCTCGATGAAAGAGTTGTGCTCGGCAAACCGGCGTGTCGAACGGTCAACGCGATCCTCGCATCCACCGAACGAACGCCGCACGGTTGCGAGCATGTTCCCTCCGGGCAACTGGCATGGTTCATGTGGAAAACCGGGACGAGTTCCGGACGTCGCGACGCGTGGGCCGTCGGTCACAACGGACAGTTTGCCATCGGAGTCTGGGTCGGTCGTTTCTCCGGTGCCGGCCACGAAGCTTTCGTTGGACGCGAAGCTGCCGAGCCTCTGCTGGCTCGACTCTTCACCTCGCGACTGTTTCGCACGACGAAAGTTCCTGACCCGCCGGACGAATTAATAGTGACTCGACAGTTGAATCTGATTCCGGATGCCAGCAGGACATTGCCCGTGATTCTGTCGCCGGCGTCGAATTCCGAATGGCTGTGTGCCGACGGCCGTTCGGCATTGATTCCAGTCGCTTTTCGAAATGCTGAGGAAGCTACCTGGTTCCTCAATGGGCGACCGGCTTCGAACATTCGAGACAGCCTGAACCTCGAACCCGGTTCGTACGAACTCCGCTGCATCGCCAGCACCGGACAGGCAACCGCCGTCCGCTTCTCCGTGGCCCGGCACTGAGTATTTCTCATCTCTTATCTGTTGAGACATTGGCGTGCAGTTCGCCAGAGATGCCTCATTCGTGGCCGCTTGAGGTGTAGCGACAGAATCAACGGAGGTGTGCAGAACCATGCAGGAAACTGCCGAGCCGAATGAGACATTGTCTCAAAGAGCAGGTGACTCAATCGGTGGCACCTCGGAGACTGCGTATCAATTCGCTGAATTACGTGTCGAACCATACTGCAGCCATTGACGCAATGCCGATCGACGTGAAGACTGATTGAGTAATTCTCACGATGGGACGCCTTGAGTCATGGCATTCACGCGACGCGACATACAACGGCCAGTGACGGCTGCGGTTCGAACAACGCTTCGAATCGTGACGTTCCTGTGTCTGTGTGGGTCGTTGTGGCAGGCTCCATTGCCTTGCGTTCATCTTCACACGGATGGTCCCGACGCCAGTCTCAGTCAGACGATGGACCGGCACCTGTCGACGTGGCATTGCACTAACGAGACTGATGAGTCGGGCTGGCATCTGCACTTTGCAATGCTGGACGACATCCTTCGTGGTGGCGGATGTCCGGTGCCTCAAGACGCGGGCGGCGACGAGCTGCCGCTGACGATTGAGCATGTCGTTTCAGCCAGTCAAATCGTCAGTCTTTCTGATGCCTTGCTGGCTCCGGTACAGTCGTTCGTTGTGTCGTAGGATGAATCGTCTAAGACGTCTGGAGTTAGCACTGCGAGTCGAACGCGCCGCCAGTTCCTTGCCGATCAGGCTGAGGAACGCCAACTGCTAACGATGTTGTGCATTATTCGCTGCTAATCGCACGCCGCCCTCCGCTTGAGTCCGGCTGCCGCACCGTCTGCTGACGAGTGTGTCTGTGAGGTTTTGAACCGCAGCCGGAATCCCCTTTTTCATGTTATTGAAAATGGAGGCTGCGCGTGTCGGTCCCTACGATTCAACAGAGTTCCCCGCCGAAGACTTCACTGGATTCTCAGTCTGTTCCCCCGCCTTCAGGGCGTCAGACGCCGCTCGCCACTGGTGTCGCCGCCGTTGGATTGCTGGCGGTTGGAGCGTTTGCTTCACCGTTTCTGAGTGGGCTGTTCAGCGACGACCAGGCAATGCCTGCGGCGATTGCGGCTGATTCATCGCAGACGCTATCGCAGGGAGACACGAACGAGTCGCCGATGGTTGTCTCGCTCTCACCCGGCAAACTCGCGGCTTCGGAGATTCAAATTGAGCAAGTTTCCCGACAGACACTGACACACGAACACAGCGTTCCGGGACGAGTCGTCTATGACGACAACCGGCACATTGAAGTGACTGCTCCTGCTGGCGGTATTCTCACTAAGGTACTCGTCAAGCCAGGCGAGCGAGTTCAAAGCGGACAGGTGCTCGCATGGCTCAACAGTCCCGAGATCGGAACTGCTCGCGCAGACGTCCTGCAGCGGCGTGCGGAGGCGGAATTGACGGCGACGCTGGCGATTCGTGCCAGCAGCCTCGAAACGAACGTCCTCGCTCTGACAGAAGCACTGAAGAAGCAGCCGCAGTTTGACGCCGCAAAGGCAGAGTTCGCAGGTCGAACATTGGGCGATTATCGAAACGCTCTGTTGACCGCATATTCACAGACGCAACTCTCTGAATCGTTACTCAAGGGATCAACGGGGCTGGCGGAGTCGGGTGCGCTTTCTGGCAAAGCAATGCTGGAGCGACAAGCGGCGGCACATGCAGCGCGGGCCTCATTAGAGTCCGCATGTGAACAGGCCGGTCTTGACGTCTGGCAGAAACGGTCACAGGCCGAGGCTGCGGCCAGCAACGCACGTCGTCGTGTCGAGATCGCCCGACAGCATCTCGCCTCGCTACTCAGCGACGCCGCCATTCTCGCCGACACGGATATGCCCGAAATGTCGGAACTGGGAGCCAGCGACGACGATCTCGAACACCTTTCACGCGTCGCCGTGCGGGCTCCGTTCGCAGGCACGATCGAAAGTCGAATGTTCTCATCGAGCGAACGAGTTCACGAGGCGGATTCGATGTTCGTCCTTGCCGACACTTCAACACTTTGGGTCACCGCCGAGATTCGCGAGAACGACTGGCCAGCGGTGGCCGTTAAGACGGGACAGCCTCTGCGAGTCACCGTGCCGGCGTTGAGCGACGAGCCACTCGAAGCGAACGTCGAGTACATCGGTCGCGAGGTCTCGCCGGACACCAACGCGATTCCGATCGTCGCAGTGATCGACAACGCCGCCGGACGACTACGACCGGGACTGTTCGTGCGAGTCGCGGTTCCGGTCGGGGTCAAGGCCGACGTGCTGACTGTGCAGACGCGAGCCGTGCTGCAGCACGAAGGGAAGTCATTTGTCTTCGTGGCCGACGGTGACAACCAGTTTCGACGTGTTGATGTCGAGACTGGAGACGACGGCGACGACCGCATTGAAATTGTCCGTGGTCTTGAAGCCGACGATCAGGTCGTGACGCACGGTGCCTTCATCCTCAAGTCCGAGCTGCTGCTCGAAAGCGAGGGTGAATAATAATGCTGATTCACCTCATCAACTTCTCACTGCACAACCGGTTTCTCGTTCTGACCGGCACGCTGCTGATGGCTCTCGGCGGTTTGTATGCGGCGGTGCATCTGCCGATCGACGCTGTGCCGGACATGACCAACGTGCAGGTGCAGGTCATGACGGATGCCGGTTCGCTCTCGCCGGTCGAGGTCGAGCGGTACGTCACGAATCCCGTCGAGTGGGCGATGAGTGGCCTGCCGAAGGTTGAGGAAGTTCGCAGCGTTTCGAAATTCGGCATCAGTCTTGTCACGATCGTCTTCGAAGAAGGCACCGACATTTTCTGGGCTCGCAACATCGTCAACGAGCGGATGCAGACCGCAGCGTCCGACATCCCGCCGGGTTACGGCACGCCTGAACTCGGACCGATGACGACGGTACTCGGTGAGATTCTGCAGTTCGAAGTGCGCGGCGAAAAATTCACTCCGATGCAGTTGCGATCGATCCTCGACTGGGAGATCGCTCCGCGACTGCGCGAAGTTCAGGGCGTCACCGAAATCAACACGATGGGCGGCTTCTTCAAGACGTACGAAGTCCGTCCGAATCCAGACCGACTGTCGAGTTACGGCCTCTCACTGATCGACATCTTCGAACGGCTCGAAGCCAACAACGGAACGGCGGGCGGCGGTTACGTCGTGCACTTCGACGAGCAGCGTTTCATTCGCGGTCAGGCATTGCTCAAGAACGAAGACGACATCCGCAAAGTCGTGCTGCGTCGCGAAGCCGACGGCACGCCGATCCTGTTGAGCGATGTCGCCGAAGTCGCGATCGCACCGATGACACGACAAGGCTCGGTCACGCGCGATGGTCGCGGTGACGCCGTGATCGGCATGACCATGATGCTGATCGGCGAGAACTCGCGAGAAGTCGTCGAACGCGTCAAAGAGCGACTGATCGAGATTCAACAAACGCTCCCCGATGGCGTGCAGATTGACGTCGTCTATGACCGCGCCGATCTGATTGGCCGCACGCTCGACACGGTCGTGAGGAATCTGACCGAAGGCGGAATTCTGGTAATCGTCGTGCTGCTGTTCATGCTCGGCAGTTTTCGAGCCGGCTTGATAGTCGCGCTGGCGATTCCGCTGTCAATGCTGTTCGCCACCAATCTGATGATGGCAACCGGGATCACGGCGAGTCTGATGAGTCTCGGTGCGATCGACTTCGGACTGATCGTCGACAGCTCGGTGATCATGATCGAGAACTGCATTCGACGTCTGTCGCATGACAACAGCGGGCGATCACATCTCGAAATAATTCGCGAAGCGGTGATTGAGGTCCGGAAGCCGACGATGTTCGGCGAACTGATTATCGCGATCGTGTATGTGCCGATCCTCGCGCTGCAGGGCACCGAGGGCAAGCTCTTCAGGCCGATGGCTCTGACGGTGTTGTTTGCGCTGGCCGGTTCGTTGGTGCTATCGATGACGCTCATGCCAGCTCTGGCCGCGATGGCCCTGCCGAAAAAGATGAGTGAGAAAGACGTTTTCCTGATTCGCATCATCAAGTGGTTTTATCGCCCGGTCGTCGATCGCGCGATTCGGCATCGAGTGGTTACCGTCGTGATCGCGTTGTCTGTGTTCGGATTCAGCCTGCCGGTCGGCTGGAACCTCGGAGCCGAGTTCATGCCGCGACTTGTCGAAGGCGACCTGCTGGTCGAAGCCGTGCGTCTGCCGAGTGCCACGATCGAAAATGCGATACCGGTCGGGACGCAAATCGAGAAGATTGCCGGAGAATTCCAGGAAGTGAAGACGGTCTTCTGCAAGACCGGTCGCCCGGAAATCGCGAACGACATCATGGGAGTTCATCAGACGGACGTATGGGTGATGCTGCACCCTCGCGACAAGTGGCGAGAGTGCATCACTCGCGACGACTTGATCGAAGAACTCGACGAGAAACTGTCATCACAGGTGCCGGGTGTCGCCTTCGGTTTCACTCAGCCAATCGAAATGCGAGTCGATGAACTCGTTGCCGGAGTAAAAGCTGATGTCGCGGTGCTCCTGTACGGAGAAGACCTGACTGTACTCGGCGAAAAAGCAAAAGAGATCGAGCGAGTGCTGAAGACGATTCCCGGCGCGGCCGACGTGAAAGCCGACTTTCAGGCGAACCTCGCGACGATCCGCATCGAGCCGCGGCGCGATGCGCTCGCCCGTTACGGCATCAATGCGGACGACGTGTTGTCGGTCGTCGAGTCGATGGGCGGTCGTGAGTGCGGTCTTATTTTTGAGGGCCGCGCCCGCTACCCGATCATGGTTCGCATCCCCGGCGAATGGCGATCGAATCAGAACCTGCTCGAACAGCTTCCCGTCAGTACTGCCGGTGGTAAGCCAGTCCCGTTGAAGGAATTGGCCGACATCATCCATGAAGAAACACCGCCTGCTGTTGAGCACGAGTCAAACCGCCGTCGGACCTTCATTCAGTGCAACGTGCGCGGCGTCGATGTCGCCAGTTTTGTGACCGAAGCGCAACGCACGATTGCCGCCAAAGTCGATATCCCGCCCGGTTATGAAATCAAGTGGGGCGGCGACTTCGAGAACCTGAAATCGGCGAGCCAGCGACTAGCTCTGATCACTCCGATCGTGCTGCTGCTGATCTTTCTGCTGCTGCACTCGACGTTCAAATCGTCGCGGCTTGCGCTGCTGATCTTCCTCGCGGTCCCGATGGCTGCGTCCGGTGGAATCTTCGCACTCGCGCTGCGCGGCATGCCGTTCAGCATCTCGGCCGGAGTCGGGTTCATCGCCCTGTTCGGAGTCGCGGTTCTGAACGGACTCGTCTGGGTAAGCGCCGCCGAGAACCGCCGCAACAAAGGCGAAGAACTCGAAGCGGCGACTTTCGAAACCGCACTCGAACGTCTGCGACCAGTCCTGATGACCGCAATGGTCGCGAGCCTCGGCTTTCTCCCAATGGCACTTTCAACCGGCGACGGAGCCGAAATGCAACGTCCACTGGCGACAGTCGTCATCGGCGGACTGGTGACATCGACCCTGCTGACGTCACTGGTTGTCCCCGCGATTTACCCGTTCTTCTCACGGGGCCTGCCAATCACCGATTCGCTGGCCGGTGACGAATTCGCCGTCTGAGTTCACAAACCCACTGCCTCGTTTTTTCAGGAGTCTCGTCATGAGAAAGCTGATTCGCTCGCGAAATCTGACCGCCGCACTGATGGCGATTGCTGCTCTTGTCGCACTGGAGTCCTCAGCCAGTGCATGGCCGGTCAACCGCTTCTACCGCACCGGTTCGACAAACACGGTCGCCAACGCTCTGCGGAACGAAGAATGCAACAGACATGTGTTGCCGGCGTCACCCGTTATTGAGCATGCGAAACGTCAGCCGGTGAGCCGCTTTCACCAGCCACGCCGTTCGCAACCTGGGGCGACGCACACAGCCCGTCCTCGGTTCTTCCTGTTTGACCTGTTCCGTTGATTCACAAGCCGGAAAAAGTTGAGGACTGGACAGGGGGCGCCGTGGTGCGGAAGTGTTTGCCCGACTCTGAGCACTGCGGTTGCCCCACTGTCCTTTCTGCCTGACGTTGACGATGAAATCTCGGCAGGTCATTCATCCAGCGTATCGACAACGCATTGATGGAGTGAACATGTTCTGGTACACGGATTGTCGACAGTCAAGGTGACCGCTGATCGAAGGAACGAAAATGAAAATTGATCTGAGGCAACGCGACCGACAGCCGGAACTGATGGACGATCCGGCACTCGATGCCGAACAGCACCGTCACGCGCTGAGTGGATTGAGCCGCGTCAACCGGTTCAGCCGCAGCAACGCGATCCTCTGGCCGGCAATTCGAGAGGTCCACGAGCACACCCGCAGCAGACCGTTGCGGATTCTCGACATCGCCAGCGGCGGTGGAGACGTGGCGCTGGGGCTGGCCGCAAAGGCGTGGCAGAATCACGTGGAATTGGAGATCACTGGCTGCGACATCAGCCCGCTGGCCGTTGAATATGCGACGAAACTCGCAGAGCCGTTCCCCTTGAATCTGCAGTTTCTGGAAGAAGATGCGATCGAGGGTACGCTCAACGGACCGTACGACATCGTCATGTGTTCGTTGTTTCTGCATCATCTGCCGGAGGACGATGCCCGAGTTCTACTGCGACGCATGCAGGAACTGGCGACTCACCGCGTGCTCGTCAACGATCTGCGGCGAACGCGATGTGGTTATGCGCTCGCCTGGGCAGGCTGTCGGTTGCTGACTCGTTCTCCGATCGTGCATACCGACGGTCCGCTGTCGGTGCGAGCAGCCTTCTCGATTGACGAGGTGCGACAGCTCGCTGAAGAGTCGGGCCTGAACGGAGCAACGATCACGACTCACTGGCCGCAGCGGTTTCTGCTCGACTGGAGGCCGGCATGAATCTGGTGACTGCTTGCGAAAGTACGATCGACGCCAGCAAGGCAGCGGACACCGAGTGGGACGTCGTCGTCATTGGAGCTGGTCCGGCCGGATCGCTGGCCGCGACGCTTCTCGCGCGGCGAGGTCTGCGGACGCTGCTGGTCGAACGAAAGTCGTTCCCTCGCTACAAGGTTTGTGGCGCGTGTCTGAATCCGCTAAGTCTGAGTCTGCTGAAGGCGGCACAACTGGAAGAGGCGGTCGCCAACGCGGTTCCACTCGATCGGTTCCGTCTGCAGTCGCGCGGCGGAACACTCGACCTGTCCCTGCCTGGCAGTGTTTCGATTTCCCGCGAACAACTTGACACCCGCCTGGTGACTTCGGCCATCGAAGCCGGAGCCGCGTTTCTTTCCGGATGCGCGGCGAAAGTTCTTCCCCAGGAAAACACCGACGGACTCCGCGTGTTTTCTGTCCCGCATCGCGATGTGGATTTGAACCCGGACGGCGGGGATCGGAGTGTTGTTCGCGCGGCTGTTGTGATCGCGGCCGACGGACTCACACACGGCAGCCTCAGCAAGTTGCAGGAATTCCACACGGATATTGTAATCGCGTCGCGGCTGGGAGCGGGAACTGTCGTTGCCGAGGCTCCGTCCTTGTTTGAGCCCGGCTGCATCTACATGTCGTCTGGTCGGGGCGGTTATGTCGGACTGGTCAGGCTGGAAGACGGTCGGCTCAACGTCGCCGCCGCTCTGGATGCCTCGGCAGTGGACGATTGCGGCAGCCTCTCTGCGACAGCCTGTCGAATCATCGAGTCGGCGGGGTTCCCGGCGATCGATTCGTTGCGGGACGCCGAGTGGTGCGGCACGCCGGCACTGACGCGAACGACACGGCCTCTGGCGTCTCAGCGAGTCTTTCTGATTGGTGACGCGGCGGGCTATGTCGAACCATTTACCGGCGAGGGTATCGCCTGGGCACTGGCGTCAGCAACGTCCGTCGTTCCACTTGTTCAATGTGCCGTCGAACGCTGGGACTCGCTGCTCGAGCGGACCTGGATTGACAACTGGCAACGCGATGTCGGTCGGCATCTGAGCTGGTGTCGTCGGCTGGCTCTGCTGCTGCGTCATCCGACCGCAGTGTCAACGTTGACGCGGGTTGTTAGCGTTTGTCCCTGGCTGACGGGGCCGGTGTTACGGAGACTCAATCGAGTCCCTGCGGCCTCAACAACTTCCGCGCATTCCGCGGACGATTCGCACGCTGTCCGGAAGGCGGCGGGATAGGGACGCCACGATGGCCATCATGTTACGCGGACTTGGGACTGCCGTTCCCGAGCACTCGATCTCACAGAACGACGCAGCCGACATGGCCGTCGGGTTGTGCTGCACAACGGCTCAGCAGACGAAGCTACTGCCGGCTCTGTATCGCCGCACCGGAGTCCGCACGCGACACTGTGTGATTCTTGAAGCATCAACCAATGGCGGACCGGCTCAGCAGTCGTTCTATGCAAACGCCCGTGACGAAGACGACTCCGGACCACCGACGTCGGTGCGAATGGATCGCTACGAAACGGAAGCCGGTCAACTTGCCTGCATCGCCGCCGGTCGAGCGATCGAGAACTCGGGAGTCGATACAACGACCATCACGCACCTGGTGACGGTCTCGTGCAGCGGCTTCAACGCCCCGGGTTTCGACATCTCGCTGATCACCGACCTGCCATTGAGCCCCAACGTCGAGCGAACACACGTCGGCTTCATGGGCTGTCACGGAGCCTTGAATGGTTTGCGCGTTGCGCGGGCATTTATTCGAGCCGACCCGAATGCAGTCGTTTTGCTTTGCGCCGTCGAGCTGTGCAGTCTGCATCAGCAGTACGGCTGGAATCCCGAGCAGATCGTCGCCAACTCGCTCTTTGCCGACGGAGCCGCCGCCGTCGTGCTGACCTCTTCAGTGGATGCGGCGAACTCAGCACCCCGGGACTCAGACGCGGTGCAGAACTCAGAGGCAGGGGCTTCCAGTCGAAGACACACGGCGACGCTGATCAGCAATGCCTCATACGTCGTGCCGGATTCGACGGACCTCATGTCGTGGCGCATCCGGGACAACGGTTTTGAAATGACGCTCTCAGCGACGCTGCCGGAACTGATCCGGGCGCACCTCAAGGATTGGCTCAGTGGCTGGCTGTCAGGTTTCGGGCTCGCACCAAACGACATCGCCGCCTGGGCCGTTCATCCCGGTGGTCCGCGCGTGCTTTCCGCAACCGGCGAAGCACTCAGGCTGCCAGCCGAGCAACTGCAAACCTCGCGCGACGTGCTGGCCGCTTACGGCAACATGTCGTCTCCGACGGTACTGTTCATCCTGAATCAGCTGACAGAACAGAGCCTCACCGGACCATGCGTCATGCTCGGCTACGGCCCCGGCATCACGATCGAAGCCGCGCTGCTCGAATTGTGATCGCTCAACGAAGGCCGCACTCATCACGCCAGCTGTTTGCGGAAGCGGAGCAGGCTGAGGGCGAGGATCACCAGCGTGCAGATTGACAGCCCGGCGATTGACGGCAGCAGGTCAAAGAAGCTGGCCAGCGACGACTTGCTGTCCCTCGCCGACATGCACGACGGCCACACGTCCGCCAATTCGCGACCCGACTCGGACGTCGTCGGCTTCAATCGTCCCCGACACGACCAACAGCTCGTCACGCTGCTGATTAGCAACGAGCAGCACGGTCATTCCAACAGCAATGACAATGATGGGCAGGATGTGTTTCATGTCGTGAGTGGATCTCGATCCATCGGCTGACGCCTGCTGTGAGGGTTGTCTGCTTCCAGGGTTGTCTGCTTCCAGGGTTGTCTCGAACTCCGTAACGATCACACGCGACCTGGGCGGTTGCTCCGATGGTATCGTAGACATCCTTCTGCGTTGAATTCTTGAGTCCGGGCGATGCAACGTCAGTGGTGGCCGGCTGAAACAGTTTGCTCGTCCGGCGGCGCAAATTGCCCAACGCGGACAACGTCCACTGTTTCGACACAGGCAGTGACGTGGTGTTCGGGCAGAATGTCCAGACGCAGGTAGGCGATGATGGCGTTACACACGTCTTCGGTCGCGATGACCTCAATGCGGATGTGCTCATTCTCGGCTATCGATTCACTCGCGAGGTTGCGGCGGCCGGCTCCGGTACACGTCGTCACGGTGTAGCCTGTGATTCCGCATTTCTGAATCTCCCTCAGCAATTCGTCGCGCAATGACCGACTGGCCATCAGTGTGACGCGTCGAATCTTTGCCAGCCCGCGCTTGCGTGCAGCGTGTGAATCCGCTGACAACGGTTGCAGGGTATCCAGGCCGCGAACTTCGAACGTCAGTCCTTCCTGTTCGAAGTCCCGCTGCATTTCTTCCAGCTTCTCCATCACGCTGTGGTCGACGAGTTGTGCATTGGAGACGTCAATGATCAGGTTACGCCGCTGAACCAGGCCAACCTGCTCGATCTGACGGCGGAACGGAATCCAGTTGCTGAATACGGCCGACTCTCTCGCGATAATCATACTGGTGTCCGCGCTGACGTCCTGAACTTCCAGGTACGGCTTGAACAGCGACTTCAGCGGCACCCCATTGGAAACGTGGATGATCATCTTGAGGATGATGCCGGCCGCGACTCCCACCAGCAGGTCTTCGACCAGCACGATCACCAGTGTCGTGAGGAAGATCGCAAGCTGCTCTTTGCCGATGCGGTAGACGTGAACGAACTCGTTGGGATGAGCGAGTCGCGAACCGGTGTAAACCAGCATCGCCGCCAGAGCCGCCAGCGGAATGCGGTGCAGTATGGTCGGGAAAAGTGCGACACACAGCAGCAGAAACACACCGTGCCACATGTCGGCAAATCGTGTGCGGGCTCCGTTGTCGATGTTGGCTTTCGACCGGACGATCTCCGAGATCATCGGCAGGCCGCCCACAAACGACGCACACAGATTCCCAAGTCCCACCGCGATGACGTCGCGGTCCATATTGGTCTTGCGTTTCCACGGGTCGAGCAGGTCGACGGCTTTGGCACTCAGCAATGATTCAAGGCTGCCGATAATGAAAAACATCATCGCCCACTTCCACGCTTTCGGTTGTTCCAGCGCGCTGAAGTTGGGAAAGGTGATCTCATCAAACATTCCGAAGACTCGATCGGGCATGTCGACCAGATACTGGTCACTGAGCTGATATTCGTGGCCGCTCAGTGTGTAAGAGGTCTCGTGCAGCAGATCGAAGGCCATGCCCATCGGCACGGAAACCAGCAGGACCACCATCGGCGCCGGGACCAGCTTCAGCGGTCCGAGCTTCTTCGACAGGACCGGCCAGACAAACATGATGATCAGACTGACGATGCCGATGGCCGCGATGGCCGGATTGGCGGTCTCAATGAAGTGGGGAATCTGTCGGAGCATCTCAATCGGCCCGCCCTTGGCCCCCACAATTCCCAGGGCGAACGGAATCTGCTTGAGAATGATGATGATGCCAATCGCAGCCAGCATTCCGTGTACTGCCGAGATGGGGAAGAACTCACCCAGAATGCCGGCTCGGAACATGCCAAACAGAATCTGCATCACTGCGGCGGCAACACCCACAGCCAGAGCCGCTTTGTAGGCGTCAACATTTCCCGCTCCGCCAAAGTCGTTGATACAACCCAGAGCGATCACGATCAGACCGGCCGCAGGGCCTTTGATTGTGAGTTCGCTGTTACTCACAAACGTCGTGAGGAGCGAACCAATGATCGCTGTGAAGATACCCGCGATGGGCGGATAGCCACACGCCAGACTGATACCCAGGCATAGCGGCAGAGCAATCAGAAAGACCAGGAAACCGGAGATGATGTCCTGTTTGAAGTACCTGGTGAATCCGGTCAAATTGCCGGAGGGAGTTTCGTCATTTGACGTCGACGCGGAACGGTTTGTTTCAGGCATTGGCGATGATCTCGACTTAAACGGTGGGCTCAGCAAAGTGGGGAATTTATTCTGGGCAGCGTTATTGTTGAGCAGGAACGAGTATCGCGATGGGTTCCTCATCGACCGCAGACGGAGCGGGTTCCGTGAGGTGAGGCTTCGCTGCGACACCGCGGTGTTCCATTAAGCTGACGGCGGCGTGGTAGCGCGATGAGACTCCCGGTTGTGGGTAGAGGCCGCCGCCAAGGATTAACGCAGTCAGAACGAGAATGGTGATACGTTCGCTGGTGCGGCATTTCAGTGAGACGGAGGCCTCGTGCCGCGTTCCGGTGAACACTCGAAAGTACGCCAGAACGACGGCGACGCCGTTGAGCATCGCGGCCAGAACGACCGCGAGTCCTACGAGTGGGTAAACTCCCACAGCACCTTCGATCAGTAATTCGGTTCCCACAAACCCAATGGTTCCTGGAAAGCCGATGGACGCCAGTCCGGTCAGAAGAAACAGGCCGGCAAGTATCGGAGTGTGCTCATACAGGCCGTGGAAGGTGTCGAGAGAAAGCCGTCCGGTTCGTGCTTCGACGCTCCGCAGCGTCAGTCCAAATCCCAGCAGCGAGACGCCCACTGACAGCCACACACACAACGCTCCAGTGAGTCCGATTGGCGTGACCATCTCCAGACCGACCAGTACGAGCGACGAGTGGCTCAGGAAGACATAACAGAAGAAGCGACGCGCCTCGTGCTGAACAAGTGCCATCCCGGCCGCATAGACGGCGGTGAAGAGTGACACGATCGCAATGCTGTGCAGTGCCCAGTCGGGAGCGATTGGTAAGACGAGCCGCATGACAACATAGGCGCCGGACATCGGCGTTACGAATAGAAGTGCAGTGCCGAATGTGGCCTTCTCGAAGAGGTCGGTCATCCAGCAGTGAAGAGGTGCGACTCCGCTTCGAAGCAATCCGGCTGCGGTTAGCAGACACCCGGCAATGACGGGAGGATTGACGGCTGATGCATCCG
>CALDJX010000041.1 GCA_937899075.1 uncultured Planctomyces sp.
TTCACGCAACTGCCTGCTGGCGATCCTCGCCTGCTGAGTCAGCAGCGGTCTGAAAGTGGCTGGTTTTGCCACCTGGAGCCTTCGTGAGCCGCGAGTTGTAACAAATTCCGCCCAAAATTTCTCCACTCACGACGGTGATGCATCCGGACGGGGACAAAGATCGAATCTTCGGAGTTTGCCCCATTGACGACCTGTCAGGCAGAAATTCGCAAGGGATCGATGTATCTTCTCCGCGATTCGCAGTGAGATGATCTTTGTACGGACATCCCATTGTTCGCGATTAATCTTCCAACAGAAGAGTTTTCATGACCTCGTCGACACAACTCGCGAAAACATATTCAAAGCTGTCTCGAACCGCCCAGCACGTCGCTCAGGTTGCGGCCTTGAGTTTGCAGCCGACCGGCAAGTCGACACTCGTGCAAATGTCGACATCTTCGAGCTGGCAACTCGAATCCGGCAGGCCGCTGAACGCTCTGAAAGCTGCCGAGGCGACACACGAGCTTACGAGAGCCGGTGTTTTGAAAGCAGAGGCCGGGCTGGGGAACCAGATTTCGCACGAGTTTATCGGACTTGCCGTTCACGACTCGTTGCGTACTAAAACGTTCGAGGCGATCGCCACCGCCGTTCAGAAAGTCCGTCCGTCGTCACCGACTTACTATTGGACTCGCGATTCCAATGTGCTGCTTGAACGCGACATGCGGATCGCGTTTTATCGGAACGATGCCGCAACGTTCACTCGGCTTGCTCAGCATGCTGATTCGTACCCGGCTGTCCTGGACCCGTACGATGCGGAACTGTTCAGCAATCTGAAACCGGCTTTGCAGGAATTCTGGCTTCGGATTAACGCGGTCAGCGTTGTTCAGGCAGGTGGTGGCTCGCCCGCCGTGCTGGAAATTCTGCCGCCGTTTGCAGCCGCTCAAAAGGAACTGACGCCTGAGCTCCGCGACGCGTGGATCGATCTCTGCGTTGCACGTGGCGACCTCTCTGAACTGGCAACGATCGACGATTTGACCGGTGGTCAGTTTGTCGAAATCCGCGGTTGCATCGAGACCTTGCGCGGCAACTTCGATGAGGCGGATCTGCTTTTCGAAGAACGGCTGACGGCGATCAGAAAGAAAACGCGAAAGCGAAAACTGACGCTTGGCGGTTTTCCGGGTGTGCTGCATGTTTCGCTGCAACTCGGTAAGCAGACTGTCGCCGGCCGACTTCGAGCAAAAGAACTGCTGGCCGCCGCGGAGTCGCAATGGGATCCGCATTTCAGTTGCGCAGTCGACCTCTTCAACGACGCGGTCGACTGTATGGCCAAACCGATGGGCGGTCATTTTTCGGGCTACGCCAGATGCAAGGCTCCGATTGTGTCGTTACTGGCGGGCTGGTTGTGGCGATGGACGAACTCTTCCGGCAAAAACTCCATCGCACAAGCTGAGTACCTGGAGCTGGCAAAGTCGTACCGGCAGCTTGGGCTCAACTGGATGGCCGACGAGTTTTCGAAGCTCGGCGGAAGCAAAGCTTCGAAGAAGAACAGCACCGACGCCATCAGTCTGCTCGAACTGGTCAAACAGTTGGAGCCGTGGGAGCGATCTCTGTCGGCACTCGAATCTCTGGCAGGTTCTAACGGCAGTGGCGGAGCCGTTTCTTCAGCTGCCGCCGAGCGGTTGATCTGGTCGATCGTGCTGCTGGAAAACGGAACGGATTTCGAGCTGCAGCCGTTAGTTCAAAAAGCGTCAAAGAAAGGCGGCTGGCTGAAAGGTCGCGCCGTCGCGTTGAAGCGGCTGCACGCCGATTGGGACAGCGATGATTTCGCGTATCTAACAGATGTTGATAGAGAGATTTGCCGGCTCATCGAAGAAAGAATCGATTACGGCGGCTGGCGACGGTATCGCGATGTGTCTTACATCCTTCCGTTGAAAGCGGTGCAGAGACTCGTCGGGCACCCGCTGCTTTTCCTGGGTGGCGACCGCACGACTCCGATCGAACTCGTCCGCCAGGAACCTCGACTGATCGTCCAGAAAAATGAGTCAAGCAAAAGATTGACGCTGCGTTTTGATCATCAGCCACCAAAGGAAGCCGAATTCCAGATCATCAAAGACGGCCCGCATCGACTGACTCTGTTGATGTTCAGCGACCGGCAACGGCAACTGCAGGAAATTATCGGCAAGCAACTGGAGATCCCCGAAGCCGCACTCGATCGAGTACTCGGAGTCGTGCAGCCGCTGGCGTCACTGATGCCCGTTCATTCCGAAGTCGGCGGCGTCGACTCGGCGGAATCCGTCGAGGCCGACTCGCGGCCGCACATTCATCTGTTGCCATTTCAGGATGGCGTTCGCGCGGAGTTTCATGTCCGACCTTTCGGCGAGGCTGGACCGTTCGTACGGCCAGGCGACGGCGGCGAAACGGTTTTCGCGGACATTGACGGAAAGCAGACCGCAGCAAAACGAAAGTTTGCGGAAGAAATGAAACGGAGAAATGCGGTGGTCGCCGCCTGTCCCGTTCTGTTGGAACAGGACGAAGTCGAAGGAATCGAAAGTTCGCACGAGTTCTACTTCCCGACCGTCGACGAAGCTCTGGAAGTGGCGACACAGCTTCACCCTGTTGTTCAGCAGGAAAATGTCATCCTTCATTGGCCTCAGGGTAGAAGCTTCGAAGTCGCCGGCCAGGCGGCGGAGTCGCAGATGCAGGTGCGGATTAAAAAAGACCGCGACTGGTTTGCCGCGTCCGGGAAGCTGGTCGTCGACAAAGATCTTTCTGTGGACATGATGAAACTGATTGAGCTGGTCGAAAGCAGTTCGTCACGGTTCGTGCAGCTTGACGATGGACGCTTCCTGGCATTGACCGAACAGTTGCGGCGGCGTGTCGAAGAGTTTGGTGCCTTCGGAGACCGACTGAAAAACAAGATGCGTTTTCCTGCCGTTCGTTCCGGAGCGATCGAGGAAATCAGCGGCAAACTGAAAGTCACCTCTGACAAACATTGGAAAGATTGTCTGTCGCGCATCCGCGAAGCGGAAGAAGTTTGCCCGGAGGTGCCGTCGACTTTGCAGGCCGACCTTCGTGACTACCAGGTCGAAGGTTTCCGCTGGCTGTCGAGACTCGCACACTGGGGAGCCGGAGCGTGCCTGGCTGACGACATGGGGCTCGGAAAAACGATTCAGGCACTCGCTGTGCTGCTCGAACGATCCGAAGGCGGGCCGTCGCTCGTTGTGGCGCCGACGTCGGTCACGTTTAACTGGGTCGACGAAGCCCGACGTTTTGCTCCGACTCTTAATGTGCAACTCTTCGGAAGCGGAGACCGTGCCGAGGCACTCAAAGAACTCGGCCCCCGCGACGTTGTCATCACCAGTTACGGGTTGCTTCACAACGAAGCGAAGCGGTTTGAGAAAATTGACTGGCACACGGCGGTGCTCGACGAAGCTCAAGCAATCAAAAACGGAGCAACACGACGGTCGCAGGCAGCGATGGCGTTGTCGGCGGATTTTCGAGTCATCATGACGGGGACTCCGATTGAAAATCATCTTGGCGAATTGTGGAACCTGTTCCGCTTTATCAATCCAGGTCTGCTGGGCTCGGAAAAGCAGTTTCAATTGAAATTCGCCGGACCGATCGAACGGAACAAAGACAAAGGAGCGAAGCAGCGTCTGAAGAAACTCGTGCAGCCGTTCATCCTGCGTCGAGCAAAGTCAAAGGTGCTGCAGGAATTGCCGTCGCGGACCGAGATCACTCTTTCAGTAGAACTAACCAAAGAAGAGGTCGCGTTTTACGAAGCCGTGCGGAAGCGAGCGGTCGACAAGCTGACGGATCTGTCCAGCTCGGGCGAGCAGCAGCCGGCGCACCTGGCGATTCTTGCCGAGATCATGCGTCTGCGGCGAGCGTGCTGTCATCCGAAACTCGTGTTGCCGGAATCGGGACTGTCGAGTTCGAAGCTCAAGCTTTTCGGAGAAACGATCGCCGAACTGCTGGAGGGAAATCACAAGGTGCTCGTCTTCAGCCAGTTTGTCGATCACCTTTCGATTCTTCGCGAAGAGCTGGAGCGACGCGAGGTTTCCTATCAGTACCTCGACGGAAGTACGCCGGTCAAGAAACGCCAGCAACGCGTCAACGCCTTTCAGTCGGGCGAGGGCGACGTTTTTCTGATCAGTCTGAAAGCTGGCGGCACGGGTCTGAATCTAACGGCCGCCGACTACGTCATTCACATGGATCCCTGGTGGAACCCGGCCGTCGAAGACCAGGCAGCCGACCGTGCGCACCGAATCGGGCAGCAGCGTCCGGTAACCATTTACCGACTGATCACTCGCGGCACGATCGAAGAACAGATTCTCGAGCTGCACCAAAGCAAGCGGGATCTCGCCGACAGTTTGCTCGAAGGCACCGACGGCAGCAGCCGACTGTCGGCCGAAGATCTGCTGGCGATGCTCCGCGGCTAGAACAAATTCAGGATCATTCCTCAGGACATCGTTTACCAGCACGAAGCGCTGAAGACTAATTCTGGAAATGCTCGACCAGACTTACCGCTGACTCTGGTTTCAGCCGCAACGGTTATCCGTTCTCGACTCAGTTGCCGTTCACTTGAAAACGGCTGGCAACTTTCGCTGCCTGTTCAAGATTCGGCAGCAGGCACGGGTGCTTGTACTGCTCGATGCTGCCGCCGAGTTTTGCCTGGCGATCGCGGGCGAACTCGCTCCAGCTTCCGCGGCGGATCGGGAGGATCTCAAGCGGGGCGAGCCGCGATGTCGTTCGCTTTTCGCGATACTCGCAGTTGATTTCGCACAAGCGTTCGTCGAGTCGCGTTTCGAACTGCCGCGAACTGCCGTTCTGTGGAACTTCCCAATCCTCGAGCATCAACTGGTAACGCGGGGGTTCGCCCCAGGTCGGGATCATTGTGAAGCAGCGCACTCGGTGGCTGAATTCCGAAAGAGTGGCGCGGACGGCTTCGACTACCTGCGACTCGGAAAGCTTCTCGCCAGTGATGTTCGAAATGTGGGCTCCCTTATGCAGGAAGCGAAGGATCGGCGTCGTATGCTGATGCCCGACGCAGCGAACAACGTCGCAAATGTCGTAGCGATAAAACCCCGAAGCCGTCGTCAACAGAATAAAATAGTTGCGGCCAACTTCCAGCTCGTGCGCTTTCAGAATGGTTGGATTGTTTCCGCCGTATTCAGCTTCCGGAATGAACTCGTAGTAGTGCGAAGTGATGTCCAGCACGCCGTCGGGTGACGCATCCTGAAACGGGATCGTCATGCGCCCTTCGCTGGCCGACAACCCGTGGTCGCGGACTGGCACGTTTCCGTAGTACTCGTACAAAGTCGGCAGGTACGCCGCGCAACTTCCGCCCGTCCAGATCGCGGCCAGTTGCAGATCCGGCCAGTAATCCCTGGGCAGTAAACTGCCCGCTCGGTTGGCAGATTTATCAAGCGATTGAGCGCGGCGCGGGTCTGCTTTCGAGAGTCGTTTGGCCAGCGCATCTCGAACAGCGGTCGGAAGTTCGTCAATGACGGAAAGAGTCCCGTCGTTGATGTCACGAATGAGATCCTCTTTGCGGTCATCGGCCATTTGAGCCATGTGAACCAGCGTGCTGGGATTGG
>CALDJX010000042.1 GCA_937899075.1 uncultured Planctomyces sp.
AAGCACGCTGCTGAATGTGCTGGGATGCCTCGACCGCCCAACAAGTGGCCGCTATATCCTGGCAGGCGAAGATGTCGCAACGCTGGACGACTATACCATTTCAAAAATCCGAGGTCGCCGCATCGGCTTTGTCTTTCAGTCCTACAATCTGCTGCAGCAGTTGAACGTCCTGGAAAACATCAAGGTCCCGCTTCAGTACCAGGGGCTCATTGGCAAAGACGCCGAAGATCGCTGCCGACAATTGGCGGGCAAGGTTGGTTTGGGTGACCGCATCTACCACAAACCAACAGAATTATCCGGAGGCCAGCAGCAACGCGTAGCCATCGCTCGAAGCCTCGTCAACGATCCGTATTTCATTCTGGCGGACGAAGCCACAGGAAATCTGGATTCAAAGACCACCGAAGAAGTACTCGACCTGTTCGAGGAACTGAACGATAGTGGCAAAACTATCGTCATGATCACCCACGAAGACGAAGTCGCCGCGCGTGCCAAACGCGTGATCCGGCTTCGTGATGGTCTGATTGAATCCGATGTGATGAATCGATGAATGCCGGAACCGCGATCCCACGGATGTTGAAGCGGCAGAAAGCAACGACGACTTTCGTTACGAAGTGACAGGACATTTCGAAACCTGTGTTAAACGGCACCCTGTAGCATCGCCCTGAACCCTCGTCGGTTGTAGTTGCAGACTTTGTCCCCTTGCCCCCACTCAAGATTAGAATTGCTGTGAGGTCTGGACGCAGCATGACACGGTTCTACGGTGAATTTCCGTCCGCCACCGAATCGGCATCAATCCGAATCACGACGGCTTCCAAACCTCACCGAAACACGCAGTCAAAATGATGACATCGTTTATCTGCGTTGCTAACTCATGAGGGCGCATCATGAGTGTTCAATCGACTGGCTTTATAGGCAGTATGAAAACCAAAGTCGCGGATTGAGGCGATTGTTCCGGACCGACACCTCGTCTTAAACCCCGTCAGGCAACGACCGGGTGTCCAAGACCTGCTTCATCGCGATCAGCGTTTCCTGACTCACGTGATGCTCGATGCCTTCGCTGTCGGCAATGGCAGTTGCGTCACTGACCCCCAGAGCCAGCAGAAATGCCCGCACCACTTCGTGACGTTCACGGCATTTCCGTGCCAGCGTCTTTCCCGTGCTGGTCAGATCCAGTGGCTGATAGGGTTCTGTTGTCACAAATCCATCACGCACCAAGCGCGCCACCGTGTTGTTAACCGTCGCGTGAGTCACGTCAAACAGTCGTACCAGGTCATTGGCACGGCACTGCCCGTTGCGTGTGATGATGTCGGCAATGGCTTCCACGTAGTCTTCCGCAATTTCCGTCGCGTGGTCAGATCGAATTCTCTGATGGACATTTGCCATGACGGGCTCTTCGTTTTAGGTGAAATCGTCAACTCGAAATGGTAGTGAAACTCAAGCGATAGAAAAACCGGTCACCTGAGGTTGACGAGAAGTTAGCCATTGCTAAACTCCTAAAAGTTAGCCTCGGCTAAACCATGAGTCGAAACACGTTGTGTACCGGAAAGATCGCCAAATGCACGTTTTCCATCGTCATCGACGAGCCTTTACGCTCATCGAATTACTCGTGGTCATTGCGATCATCGCAATTCTCGTGTCGCTGCTGATGCCGGCCGTACAGCAGGCTCGAGAGGCGGCTCGCAGAACGCAGTGCAAAAAAAACCTGAAGCAGCTGGGACTGGCGCTGCACAATTACCACGACGTGCATCGACGATTTCCGGCAGGATACTTCAGCTATCCCACATCAAATGGAACGGCTCCAGCGTGGGCACAGCTTGACCCGAACACATGGGATGGAGCTCCGGGGTGGAGCTGGTCAGCGATGCTCCTGCCATATCTGGAACAGGGGAATGTGACTCAGGCCATCGACTTCGATCGCTCAGTCTGGGATGCCGGACACCGTGATGCCATCGCCACAAAGTTGGCAGTCTTTCTTTGCCCAAGCTCCAGTGGTGGTGATGAACCTTTTAGCGTGCAGCAAGTCGATGGTTCGCCCCGAATCATCAATGGGCAGCCTGTGACTGTAGGACGGTCACACTATGTTGCCAGCCATGGCCAGGAATCGTGCTGGGGGGAATGCGGTGCCGCAGCGACTGGCGTAATCTTTACGGACATTTACAACTCGACAACTCAGACGGTGACAATCAATGGAGACGCTGGCCGAGTGGCTGACGGACCATTCTATCGGAATTCGGGAACACGATTCCGAGATGTCACCGACGGCCTGACGAATACCATTTTTCTGGGTGAGCATTCATCGAAGCTGAGCGACAAGACATGGGTCGGCGTGATTCCCGGAGCATCCACGCCGCCGCGAATCTCCAGCCCGGAAAATGGGCCCGATGCCGCGGCCACATTGGTGCTTGTGCATGCGGGCCCGTCCGGTGGAGAGCTGGACATCACTGGTTTTCCAATCATTCACTCCATCAACTTTCCGACCTTTCATGTTGGGCAGATGTTTTCCGAACACGTCGGTGGCGGTCAGGTTTGTCTGGGTGATGGATCCGTGAGATTCATTTCAGAAAACATCAACCTGTTTCTGTGGGCCGAGCTGTCCAGCATGAACGAGGGTGAAGTTGTCGGAGGGTTCTAAACATGTCAACCAACAAACGACTGTTGATTGCCGGCGCGGGCCTGCTGGTCACCATTGTGTTGGGCACGCGAGGCTGCAGTCAATACGGTGAAGTGAACGCACTCACGTTCGCACATGCCAAAGGACTTTATGCGGCCTGCAACACGCGACAGCCGCAGCGGCTTGATGTGTGTGCCGCCATGATCGATACCGCCGAATCCACTCAACAAATGTCAGCAACAGAAGCTGGTTTTCTGCGGGAAATAATTGCCAAAGGGAAATCCGAGAAATGGGAAGAAGCTCAGGTAATGGCCAGAAAACTCATGGCCGATCAAGCAAAGTAAAAAACAACGGGCCGGCCCTCCGGTCCGCCAGACCGAGGCGAGTTCGGAACAATCCAACGGCAGCAGAGAAGAGCGTCAGAATCCGTCGTCCGAGTGACGACAGCCGCGGGATTGCTTGCGCGCACAGGTGGGCGCAACATGAGGCATTTAGAGCAGCAGGTTCCGCGCGTCGGAATTTCCCGCCAAACGCAGGATTGAAGGCACTGTCTCGATTCGGATGCATGCACGCCAGAATCGCCACGTGGTCCAGTAACGGCTGGCATTTGAAACGCCCCATCAGACCAGCACCACTGATTCGCCACTATTTATCCATGTTCGCAACCAGTTCCCGGTGCCAGCAAAGGATCGTGTCTGGGGTAACAATGGTGGTCAGCTCCAGTAGTGCTTGGCGGCCGATCGATTTGCCTTTGACCGCCAGGAGTCGACGCTGATCGTCCGTGAGCAGGATGCGTTTCTTGCTGAGTTGCTGGAGCAACGATCTAATCTCGGCATCTTGAAACTCAATGATCTCTGTCTGACGCCGATGCACCCAGCCGCAGAAAATGACAAATAGAAGTTGCCACGGTTGCAAAATCAAATTCATGGATCACCAAGTCCTGAAGTGCGATGTTCAGTCCAGCCCCCCGGCCTG
>CALDJX010000043.1 GCA_937899075.1 uncultured Planctomyces sp.
CGAGGGCTTCTTCCAGCAAATCAACGGCATCGCCATTCGTCGTCAAGTTTACTGGGAACTGGTCCAGTCTTCGCTCTCCCTTCTGCGTCGCTTCTCCGTGGCACCGATAGCAGTAACTCTTGAAGTAATCGGCGACGAAGGGGGCGATTTGATTGCTGCGTTCATTAGCACAGAGCCCTTGTTCCTCGAACATAGTGCCAACTGCAGCAAGCGTCAAAACGATCATCCCGTAGCGTAAGAATCCAGTCGTAGGGCCTGCGTTGCGATCGATCATCTCTGCACCTCCAGCCCGGTCAACGTGCTGTTGGCAAGACCGAACCGGTCCGTTTCCATGCCGAATCGTTGCAGCATGGAAACGAATAGATTGCCAGCTGGTGTCGCCTTCCTCTTTGCCTCATCCTTGAAGTACGACTTGTGTTCGCCATGCTTGAAACCTCCGCCGGCGAGTATCAGTGGCAGGTTCTTGTTTGAGTGAGAACTTGCGTTACCCATGCCCGAACCAAAGAGCACCATACTGTTATCCAGCAGCGTCTTTCCGTTGGGTTCTTTTACGGCCCTCAACTGTTCCAGAAAACGTGCGAGCTGAATCATGTGGAACTGTTCGATCATCGACAGCTCCGTGATGTACTCAGGCACTTTGCCGTGGTGGGTCAGTTGGTGGTAACCGCGGCTGATTTTGAAGCCACCGTAATTGGCCCCAATGTCCGCCAGCGCCAGAGTGATCACCCGCGTCGAGTCTGTCTGTAACGCCAGGGACATCAGGTCATAATACAGCGGGACACGATCCACGAAATCCAGACTGTTCGCGGCGGCCGGCAATGTGTAATCCACGGCCGGCTTCGGCTTATCGAGCCATTGACTGGACTGTACCAGTCGCTTTTCCACCTCACGCACTGAGTTGAAGTACTGCTCGAGTTTCGCTCGATCGCGTACGCCGATATTGCGTTTCAGATAGTCCGCATCTGTCTTCACCAAATCAAGGATGCTTGTGCGTGCCGCGTAATTCGCCTGTGTTGTTTTCTGTATGCGGGCATCGACCGTTTGAAACAGCAGGTCGAAGATCTTTTGGACATTACTGACGGGCGGGTTCGATACGCCCGAAGCGCTCCAGGAGATCATGTTGTTCGGGTCGTTACCGCTGGCCAGTTGCAGCGACGAGTAGCGCGTTTGAACGCCTACCAGTTGAGCCGCTTTCTGGTCGATACTGATGTTCGCTTCGGGCATCCCAGCAGAGTTCTTCGACAAGACTCCGGACAAATATGCGTGGACGCCGCCGTGCCCACCCTGACCATTGACACCGTGATCAAGCCCCGAAAAGATCGTGAAGTCGTTACGCAGTTTCTTAAGCGGCTCAAGGCGTTCCGAGAGTTGGTAATTCGGACCGGTTTCTTCTGGAAAGAACAGCTGTGGCACGAAACCGAAGTTCAAACCAACGCACACCATACGTGTCGGCACTGAATCGCTTTTGGCTGTCGCCGCCATCGCATTCAGATGCGGCAATGCGAGCGCTGCTCCGCCCAGTCCACGTAGAAACGTACGTCGTTCGATTGTTTGGTTTCTGGCCATGCAAAGTTCCTGCTTTGTTAGTTCAGCTCATCCACAATAACTCGGATCTGATCGACCGCCGTTCCCGCCGATAGATCCAGAGACAATGTTCGTCGGTCATAACTCAGGACGACGATATCACGTCCTGAATCCGGCGGATCGGTTGGACGTGGTGGTTCGATACCACGCCGTGTCTTGACGTAATCACCGCGCGGATGGCCGAGCCGACTGTCGGTCTCGCTCAGGTTCGTGGAGCTGGCAATCAACCCGATAATGGGCTTGTCAAACGTGACTTGGCCGATCACACGAGGCTTGTTTGGCGCATCCCTCGCTAGACGACCGATTGGATCGAGTTGCAGCAAATAGCTACGGACCTGACGACCGACTTCAATCTGATGTTGTTGCGTGCGGTGAATGCGTTGGTACTGCCCCGGCTCGACAAGATCGACAGATAACTCCGTTTTCAGTACGACGCCCGTTCGTTCTGAGAAAACCAGGATATGCTGATTGTCTTCAAAACGACCCGGAACAAACTCCGGCCCTGGTGCAACAAACTTCATCAGCCCGGTCGCCTGCAACACTCCGGAATTCACCGGCCATGCATCCTCAAATAAGTTGGTTTCGTAAGCCACCGATTCGATTGCGCTGGACTGAGGTGTTGAGCGAACCGCGTTCCCTTCACTCAGCAACTGAAAACCGCCGTCGTTTCCGGCGCTCCTCACCTCGACTTCACCTTCAAACACACAAACGTCGGTTTCGCCGTCAGATCCCACGGATACACCAAATGCTGTTCCCAGATCGACAACGTCAATTGCGGGGGTTTCTACTTCAAAACCAATCGCGGATTCCGGAATCGAAGCCGTCAGAATGCCACTATGCAGCCGTGTATGAACTGTGTTTATGATTTCGAACTCAGCCGGTCCCTGTAGAGTGACAGCCGCGCCGTTGGAAAAATCCAATCGAACGATACCGACCTCCAAACGCAAGACGCCCGGTGCAATCGCATCTCCTACCAATCGCTCCCGATCGGACCAAAGGGCAAGTGATTCGTAAGCCAGTGTCGCAATCACCGCTTCGGAAGGCTCCGGCAGGGTTACTTCATTCGGTCTTAGAAATGCGATCATCAATACGGAGGCCATCGCGAGCACTCCGGCGAGTAGCACAAAGGTCGGTCGCTTGTCTTGGCGCCGGACAGGCTCAACACGATCCGCGAACAATTCACCGGAAGTATTCTGCTCATCACAGGCCGTCAGTGCTTCCTGTTGAATACTTCTTCGATGCAGGGAACGGCGCAAGTCTGCGTGAATTTCAGCACGCTCGGCAAACCGTTCCATGTTCGCAGGCAGTGCCAGCCAGTCATGCAACAGCGCAGCTTCGTCGTTAGACGCGTCACCATCGAGGAACTGATCGAGCAGTTCGTCAGTGACTTCCATCATCCATCCTCCATTGCGAGGCGTCGCTGAACACAGTCAGCAAGGACATTGCGAACTCGTGTGAGCAGCACACGCACAGAACCGGACGTCGAACCAACCGATTCGGCAATATCCACGGACGGCAGTTCCTCGACATAGCGTAGATCAAGCAACCGTCGTGACTGCTCTGGCAATCCTTCCAGACAGTGTTCCAATGCTTCACGCCGATGGCACCTTTCTGGTACTCGTGCAGCGATCGCCTGACCAAGTAACTCCAGCAACTCGTCGGAAAACACCAGTCGGTCACGTTTCCGTCGGCGATAAAAATCGATGACGCGAGATTTGGCGATCCACAGAACCCAACCCAGAAATGGGCGGACCCGGTCGTATTGATCAAAACGCCGAGCCGCTTCCTGAGCGATTTGCTGCACTAGGTCTTCCGCATCATGAAATCCCGAGATCGCCGCAAAAACATACGCTGAGACCGAAGGCTCCGCTGTCAGCCAGCAATGAGTAAACTCCTGTCGCCGTTCGTTTTCGTCGAGATCTTCATTCACGCGGTCCATTCCCTTTCAGGTAGTATGCCGCACGCCAGAACGATTCGTTAACAAGAAAATCTCCGGATTGCCAATATCGACAAGTCTCAAGCTCTATTTCACGGGTCTACAACGTTATCAGATCGGACGAACTGGAGTCGAGTAGCTGTTTCAACACCCGCTTTACACGAGAACGGCTGGCTGAGCAACGTGACTGGTTGATGGCGATATATTACAGGAATGCAATGCGGTTAATTTTGACAACCGGCACACAGTTCGCAGTGTTATACCGAGGTTCTTTGGTGACTGACGTTGCGGAGCGAGGCTGGACAAACTTCAGCGGCAAACCAAAGCTTCCAACTCGCGTCGGTGTCCTTACTAAGTGCAGTTCGGTTATAGGGCACGAGGTGCAACCGTCGTCCGATCGACTACGCGTCGAGACCTGATTCATCAAGTATTGTCAGACATCCAAATCTGCTCCGGACGACAACACCGGGAGCACTTAGGTGAATGTCGTTTGCTGCTCCGGACCTGCACGCGAATGGCACGTAGTTATTCGTAAGTGCTGAGCATGAATTGGTCTATGTCAAAGA
>CALDJX010000044.1 GCA_937899075.1 uncultured Planctomyces sp.
CTATGCCGCCAGTCTGAAACTCAACGGCCTGTCCGGTTGGCGAGTGCCGACGATCGAAGAGCTGGCATCTGTCTTTCCGGCCGATGATACACCGTTCGTCAATTCGGGCTACACGCTGGAGCAATGTTGTGCTCCGCCTCACGAATACAATTCGTACTGGACGTCGGAGCTCGATGACCGTCAGAAAGATTACGCCTACGTCTACCACTGGTATGACAAGGGGGGAGCAAACAACGGTTATGCCAGCCGGAATTTTGTACGTGTTCGTTGTGTGCGCGATGTCGAGGGGACGGTTGAAGATGCAAAGCCTGGTGACCGCCGGGAACCTTCCCGCGAACCGTCAAAGGTTGTGCCCGGGATCCACGTCGGAGGCATTCGGCGGGCGGAGCCTCTGAACAATCGAGCGACGGCTCAACCGACAGTGAGGATCAGAGATCCGAAGGCTCGACAGGTGGTGGATTTCGTTCGGACCAAAATGATCGGACGGACGATAACCGGACGGGTTGTTACAGGTTTCGACAATGGCCGCCTCGAAACTGTGTTCGAACGTCGGACGACCTTTGATCGATTGCTCGAATCACAGAACGGATTTGGATTCGACGAGGTGATTGAAATTCGTGAGACGATTCGCCCGCGAAGTAAGAGTGGAGCAAAGCCGGCGTCAGCGCGACAGGACAACCGCCGCGTCATTCTGCGGCATCAGTATTCCGTTCGAAGAAGCAATGGCGGAGTTGTTGGATACGCTCGTGAGGTTTCTGACAACGAAGGTCAACTCTCAACAGCGGCCGTTGTGAAACGGGCTGTGGTCGATTTCAGTAACGGTGAGCTGATCATTCGCACGTCGACAGTCGGCTACGACGATCACGTGACCGCTAAAGGTTTCGGGCCAGGAGCTGTTAAGGAGCAGTCGAAGTACTCGGTTCACGGTGGACTCCTGCAGCGATCGCAAGCCAACGAATTCTTCTCCGTCGCCCCGGATGAGTTCGCGCAGAAGCCAAGCCGTCGCGAGACAGAACTGATCGTCGCCACTGAAGAAAAGTAAGTTGCGAAATCGGTTGATCTGAAACTGCCGCGGTTTTGGGAACCTGCTCAACGAGGTCGGTCCGTGATTGCTGCTGATGTGGCAGTGGCTTGGGTGGCTTGATAGTGGCCGGCCAGGAAGTCGCATTGCAAGCGATGCCGCAGTCTGTTGCCGCGGTCTGATTACGCTGAGTGATTCGGTCGGTTACTATCTCACGGCGACAAGCAGGCGCGGAACCGAATGACGTGCTTAATCCATGGAAGGTGCGTCACTAAATGGCCGGTCCGAGCGACAGAAAAGATGTTTCGTCTGAATCTGGGCTCAACGATACGGCAGACCGGCAATATCGATGGTTTCCAGGCTGGTCGATGCTCGGAGTTTCCGCAGCGGCGCAGTACATGTCGGCACCGGGGCAGTCGTATTCAGTCGCCGCGTTCAAGGATCCAATGCGGGCCGGACTTGGCGTTTCCGAGACCGACTACTCCCTGGCTTACTCATGCGCAACGGTCGTCAGTGCCTGCCTGCTGCCATACGTTGGGCGGCTTGTGGATCGGCACGGCGCTCGGGTCATGCTTCCGATTATCGCGACCGGATTGGGATGTGGCTGTTGGATGATGTCGCATGTCGACTCACTGCCGACGCTGTATCTGGGATTCGGAATCGTGCGTAGCCTGGGGCAGGGGGCTCTGTCTCTGGTTTCGGTTTGGATCGTCGGGGAATGGTTCGAGCGGCGACGGGGCATCGCGACCGCGATGGCGGGACTGGGCGGCGGCCTTTCCGTGATGACCATCCCGTTGATCAACAACTGGCTGATTGAGAACTACGGTTGGCAGACCGCGTGGCAGGGGCTCGCCTGGGGCGTCTGGTTGATGCTGATTCTGCCCGGGATTCTCATCCTCAGAAATCGCCCGGAAGACCTCGGCCTGCATCCCGATGGAGTTGACCCGAAAGCTGATTCACCAGGACTTTCCGATAATGAGGTGTCGGAACTGTCTGTTAAATCTCGCGATGTTTCTGACGTTGCGCCGAAGTCTTCCTCGGGACCAACGATCACATCGATGGAGGATTCGTGGACGGTCCACGAGGTTTTACGGAACGCGACTTTCTGGAAACTGCTCTGCGTGCCGGCGACATCTGGACTTGTTGGAACCGGCCTGGTGTTTCATCAGGTCGAGCTTCTGAAACGGCACGGCCTCGACCGAACGGAGTCACTTCTGATGATGACGCTGCAGGCTGGCTGCGCGATGTTGTTGCAGTTTCCGGTGGGGTGGCTGACTGATCGAGTTCCGAGCCGATATATCCTCGCGGCGGCGATGATGTTTCTGGCGACGGCGACTTTGCTGGTGATCAATATGCCGTTCACGTGGATGGCTGGCGTTTATGCGTTGCTGCTCGGCCTGCACGGCAGCGTGATGCGCAGCACGGGGACCGTTGTCTGGATCAACTATTATGGACGTGCTCATCAGGGGGCTGTCCGTGGAGTTGCCTGGTCAGCGATGATTCTTGCCGCGGCGATTGGGCCGTTGCCTCTGGCGATCTCAAGCGACTATTACGGTGCGTACGAGCCCGCACTCATCGCGTTTCTCGCTCTGCCAATGTTCGCGGCCGCGGCAGTCTGGACTGCTCACCCTCCTCAGCGTGCTGACTGACTCCGCGATTGCGTCGTCACTGCTTTACGCTGTTCCCGTTGTCGGAGTCGGGAATTTTAAGATCGCGGGCGGCCGGCAGTTCGTGAGTGTCGAATCAGGGCAGCCAACTGGCGTCTGGTTGGCTACTCTGGACTGAACAGAGATGTGAGCAACCGCCGATTCATTATCTGAAGGTGATTTGCGGTCCGGTTCAGCGGTCGGAAGACTCAGTCAGGGGGTCAGGCATGGCGAAACGACAAAGCGTTCATCCAAAGATTTCCCGACGAACTTCGGTTCAGGCTGGGGCAATCGGTCTTCTCGGATTGGGGATGAACCATCTGGAAGGATTTCGGACAGCGAAAGCTTCTCAACAACCTGCCGGCTTCGGAGCTGCAAAGTCGTGCATCTACATCTTTCTTTCCGGAGGTCTTGCTCAGCAGGACAGCTTCGATATGAAGCCGGAATCGCCCGACACGATTCGAGGCGAATTCAACCCGATCCCCACCGCGACGCCCGGCATTGAGATCTGCGAGCACCTGCCGATGCTCGCGCAGCGGAGTGAATCGTGGTCGCTGGTTCGATCGCTCACGCACCCGACGAACGGTCACACGCTCGGGCACTACTACATGTTGACCGGCCGCTCGATTGCTCCGGTATTCAAGGGCGACCGTAAACCTCGCCCAACAGACTGGCCGTCGATTTCGTCTGTTGTCGGTGATGCTGTCCCGGCGAGGAACAACCTGCCACCGTCGGTGATGCTGCCCGAGCGGCTGGTGCATTGGTCAGGCGGAACGATCCCCGGCGCGTATGGCGGGATGATGGGCGGGCATCGTGATCCGTTCATTATTGAAGCAACGCACTACGGCGATCCGTTCTGGCGAGGTGCCTATCCGGAATACACGTTCCATCAGCTTCCCCGAAAGAATCCAACATCAGATCAACCGAAGCTGTTTCAGGCTCCAAGTCTGAAGCTGCCAGCCGAGTTGAACTCGACCCGGTTCGATCGCCGACTGAATCTGCTTGGCTCGATCGATCGTCAACAGTTGGAACTGGAACGCTCGGCCGAAGGCACTCGATACGACATTCATCGTGAGTCGGCGATCTCGCTGCTGGCGAGTCAGCGAATTCGCAAAGCGATCGAAGTCACGAAAGCGGACG
Source organism: uncultured Planctomyces sp. (assembly GCA_937899075.1). Lineage (GTDB taxonomy): Bacteria > Planctomycetota > Planctomycetia > Planctomycetales > Planctomycetaceae > JABMPE01. The sequence continues at coordinate 3,808 of CALDJX010000044.1, forward strand.
GCAAAACTCAGGAACGTTATGGCCGCAACAGTTTCGGCTGGTCGCTTTTGATGGCGTATCGGATGGTCCAATCCGGCGTGAATATGGTGCAGGTGAATCTTGGGAATAACGAAGCGTGGGATACTCACGGCGACGCGTTCTGGCGGCTGCGCGAGAGACTGCTTCCACCGACAGATCGAGCGATCTCAGCATTGCTGGACGACCTGAAGGAAAGTGGCCTGCTTGATACGACGATGATTGTCATGGGCGGGGAGTTCGGCCGGACGCCGAAGATTTCGCACCTGGCCGATAACTACGATTCCCCTGGCCGCGATCACTGGGGCGCGGTGCAAACGCTGTTCTTCGCAGGCGGCGGCACTAAAGGTGGGAACGTGGTCGGGGCATCTGACAAAGACGCAGCGTATCCGGCGTCGAATCCGCAGAAACCAGAGAACATGGCCGCATCGATCTACAACGCTTTAGGCATTCCCGCCACGGCGACCTGGGCTGATGATCTGGGAAGGCCTCACCAGATCTATCACGGCGAGCCAATTGCCGGACTCGTCTGACTGCCGGTGTCTCCGAACAAGCTAACGGTGCAGGACGATTCGCTTTTCGAGGTCGTACTTTGTGCCGGGCGACAGCGACAGGTACTTGTCTGCGTCGGCCGTCGAAGACGTCCAGGTCGCCGGATCATAAATCAGCACGACGCCATCTTTCTTTCCGATGACCTCGAAGATGTTTTGCCGGACCACGATGGCGGTTGCCTCGTCGATGCCGATGCCGAGCAATGCTGCGCGATTGATGCCGCGGTCCATCATGCTGTTGGGGTCGGTGAGGACTTCGATCAAACCACGTTGACGTTTTCGTGGGATGACGTGCTGATCGATGGCGGAGTTCGTGATGAATCCAAACCCGCGTTGATGATCACCGATCAGAATTCGACTGGATTTTGTGTCGCCTCGGACAAGGAATGATCCTTGAATTGACGCACCGGCGGAACTGCCGCCGATGACTCCCCCTCGTACCAGAACGTTGCGGATTTCGGTTTCGGCGAGAGTTCCCAGATAGGCGTCTGCAATGCGCCATTGTCGCCCGCCTGTGAACCACAAGGCATCGGCTTCGCGAATCGGTTTTACGAAGGCGGCAGTGTCGGCGGTGCCCCGGTCGTGTGAATGAACGACGGTCACGTTCGGCATCCCGAGTTCTTCGTGAGCGTACCTGGCGGAACGATGGCCGGCGTAGTCGTAATCAGGTTTGCTTGACGCGGCGGTAGGAATGATCGCCAGCTTGGAATCTTTACCGCCCGCGAGTTTCACAAAGTGGCGAAACATCGCGTTGTCGCTGTCGCCTCCGCCAACGATTACGAGCGTGCCAGCCTTTGGGCCAGTTGTGAATTCTGCGGCATTCGCCAGCGCCACAGAAAGCAGAACAACAGTGAGAAAGAATGCCGTCTGTAAAATGTTCCGACGCACGTTCAATCTCCAATCAGTTTCGGTGTTCTGGAGATTCTTATTTTAGCTGAGTTGTTTGCTTCGGTCTTTGGTTTCTTTGTCTTTGGTTCTTTGATCTGGATGGGTTCGAACTTTGGTAGCTTTGTCTTGTGCGAGTCCCAGTTGGGTTGAGTTGCTGGCTTGACAGTTGAGATCTTCATATTGTCGATTTCTACGACGCCGTGTTTTGGACCAGCGATGCCGAATCCGTTTCCGCCGCTGGCCGGTGTTTTGGCAAAAGAATCTCGCTGACTGTACAGCGTCGGTCCGTCGGCGATTTGAACGACGAATTCGCCATTCTTCATTTCAGCCAGAGCGTGGTACCACTTGCCAGACTTCCAGACGAAGTCGTTGGCCTCGGCGAGTTTCATCGTTTCGCCATCTGAAAGCAGCGACGCTCCGTCTTTGCTGAATCGAACTCGGCAGACGTGATGTCCGAATTCGACAAATGGAACGATCGCTGTTTCGTCGCCTCCGATGAACCGAAACGAGAATTCGGTAACAAACTCGGCAGGCGTCACGGGAATGCTGAGACGTGGCTCGTATCCAAAGTGGTCTTTCCGCTTTGCTTGAAACTCAGGCGAAGACTCGCGGCCGCGCAGAACGCCGTCTTCGATGGCCCATCGTGTTCCCTGTCGAGCCAGCCAGACGTCCTTTTTAAGCGGTTCTTCCTTTGAGAAGTCATCCTGCACGACGATTGTTTTCGGGATCGTCAAGAGCGGCTTTAAGGACATTCGCGACTGGGCGATCGCCGGTGAAGCTGCAAAGAAAAGCACGAGAAACGCGGCGGCGATAGATCTTGTCATTGGAAGTCGCGTCCTGGCGTGTGGTCGTGAAGCGTCAGTCTATTTTGAGCAGTTGAATTACGAGTTGTTTATTTCAGCCGCGACTGATCGAGCACGACATGCTTCACACTTTCGCGTTTGAAGGTGTAGGTGATGTGAATTTTTCCGTCCGATGTTTGAATGACGGCCGGGTACGAGAATTCGCTTTTGTCTTTTTCGAGGGTCACGACCGGCGTCCAGGATATGCCGTCGTTCGAGATCGCCACGTTCAGCATTGCGCGGCCGGATGGAAACGGTCCTCGACGGACCGTGTGGTTATAAACGATCAAATGACGGCCGTCGGCCAGTGTCACTGCATCAGTACCTGCGTTGGGATTTGGAAGCTCGGTCGCTGTGACCGCCCCCCAGGTCTTGCCCCCGTCGTTTGACCAGCTTTTGGCAACGACGCTTTCCTGACTTCGGCAAAGAATCTGCAACCGCCCATCGGGATGCGTCAGGGTGCTCGGCTGAATGGCATTGAATTTTGAGGCATCGTGAATTGGGCCGATCACCTCCCATGTTTTGCCGAGATCCCGAGTGACTTCAAAATGGACTTTCCAGCCTTCGTTCTCTGTGCTGGTCGGGCAGAGAATCGCCCCGTCTTTCAGTTGAAGCGGCTTGTTCTTCACTGGGCCAAGTAGATTTTGATTCTCTTTGGGAAGGGAACTGTTGGTGCCGAGGCGACGAGTTTTGGACCACGTGACACCGCCATCGGTCGACGTCATCAAAGCTCCCCACCACAGTCGCGGGTTGACTCCGACTTTGTAAAACAGCATCAGCGGCCCGTCGGTCGGTTTGAAAAGTACCGGGTTCCAGCAGGCGTATTCCTGATCTTCGCCTTCCGATCCGTCGGCTACCTCCACTGGGTTGGACCATTTGCCACCGACATGGCGAGAGACCCAAATTCCAACATCGGGATCGCTTTCACGCGTGCCGCCAAACCAGGCAGCGACAAGCCCGGTCGGAGTTTCAACGATCGTTGACGCATGGCACTGCGGTGTTTGTCGGCCTTCGAGTGCGTAAATCAGCTCGGCCGAGACGACGGCTCGGGTGCCTGGTTTCGTAACTTCGGGAAGCTTCACGTCGGCGTTGGCCGCAGTCGCGACGAGCAAGCTCAAAGCGGTGGCGTAGACAAGAATTCCAGCGGTGGCATATTTCATGGAGAGATATCCTCAGCGGCATGAAGGTGGCGGGGTTTGTTACGGGCGAGTCAGTCGAGGCTGCATGCCCGTAAGATGGCGTGCCGGCAAGCGTCCGTGCAACGGTGCGACTCACCAGGAATGTCCCGACAGGAAATCTTTGTCGCCTCAGCGGGTCACGCGGCACGTGGCGGTGTGCCGCGCAGGGCGTCTGCCACGGACTGATCGACGGAGCGAAGGTGCAGGTCACGCTGTGGGAAAGCGACCTCGATGCCCGATTCGCGGAACACCCGGTCGATGTTTGTGTGCAGCGCGTCGATGACTGCCAGTCGATTGTCGAGGTCTGGCAGGTAAGTTCGCACGACAAAAGTCAGCGAGTTGTCGCCGAATCCTGCGAAGGTCACCTTCGGACCGGGGTCGGTCATGATCAGCGGGTGGTCTGTGCAGACCTTGAGGAGCAGTTCTTTGGCCTTGTCGACGTTTGATCCGTAGGCGATCCCAACATTGATAACGACTCGGTTGGTCTTGTCGGACAGCGTCCAGTTGAGCATCCGGCCGGTAATGAATTCCTTGTTGGGAATGACATACTCTTTGCGGTCCCAATTAGTGATCGTCGTAGCGCGGATCCTGATGCGCGACACGACGCCGGAGACGTCATCAACGGTGACGACGTCGCCGATTCGGAGTGGCCGTTCGAAGAGAAGAATCAGACCGGCTACGAAGTTCGCAAAGATCTCCTGGAGGCCGAACGCCAGGCCGAAAGTCAACGCGGTCGCCAGCCATTGCACCTTCGACCATCCCACCGAGATGGCGTTAAAGC
>CALDJX010000045.1 GCA_937899075.1 uncultured Planctomyces sp.
CAAAAGAGTTCCAGCGTGTAAGCCTCAGCACCGGGCTCAATTGGCGTGTCATTCAGCGTCAACAAGGAGGTGACATGAGGCATCGCTGGTGCGTTGCCGGAATCCTGAGAGCGGAAGATGGATTCCGAAAAGTCCGTGGATACAAGAACCTTCCACAGCTCATGGAAGCCGTTGAAAGACTCGTACTTGACAAGCAGAAACAGTCCCGTTGAGATCAATCACTCAAACCATAACCGTCACTCAATCTTCAACTAAACATCGGACATCATCCGGAGTCCTCGCACCATAAAGTTTGTGATCGTACGGTGAAACGCAACTTGCCGGCATACTTTATGCGGAGGTGATTGATGTTTCCCGAGTCTAGAGTTTCGAGCGATGGGGAATCATCGGCGTCGTGTGGAGAAAGAGGCCTGCGGGCGGGTTGAGCTTGAGCGGCAGCACGCGAGCGGTCGATCAGAAACTGGTGCCTCGAGAACGGAATTTCGGAGTCGGCGTTTAACGTCTGGCGACGGGAATCGCGAGAACGGAATCACGAGCGTGGGCTGACTGATAGCGGCCGCCACGAATCGTTCTCGAAAGCTGTCGTAGCGTCGGGTTTGGTTGCAGTAGACTTGGTGATCTCGGACGCCGTGTCGGTAGGACGTGAGCGATTCAGTTTCGGCGGACGATGGCGTCACCGAAGATGTCGATTCGAAAAACAATGATGATGGCGGCGAAGCGCCTGCCCGAAAGAAGCGGCAGAAGAGTCTGCGGTCGTCGATTACTGCCTAATCATCTCCCCCGCGAAGAAGTGATTTACGAAGTCACCGACGAAGATCGCACGTGCCCGTCTCCTGTGGAAATCTTCGCTTGGACTTCGGCGCGCGGCACACGGGTACGACTGCACGACACGGCAGCCCAAACTCGACTCAACTGCTGGCCTGGCTGGAAACAGCAATCGAATGCGGAACAAAAGTAACGATGGAAACGTCTTAGTCGAAGCCGCTCTGCCAACTTTTCCTGTTCTGGATTCGTCCCTGGAACGTGACACCAGATTCCTACGCCACACGGAAAACGAATCCTCAGAGACTCCGATCGAGCCACAGTACGCGGCAATTGTCAGCCACGATCCAGCCTGCTCAGTAATCCACTCCGCCCACCGCTCTGGCGAATACCGTCGCTGCTACGATCTCGCTTCTCGAGGAAAACTCCCAAAAAACCACGAAAACTTGTCCAAATGCGCTTTATCGGGCGAAAAAGAATCGCTACAGTCGGCGGTGAAGAAAAGTCGCTTAGTAACGTGTCGAGAATAACTTCCCGGTTTCCCGGCTCTCGACAAGTGAGAACGCGCTAGCGTCGGGCCGGGAATCGTCAAGAAACAGAAGGCCCGATGCTAGCACCTGCGGCTCATTATTTCGGGAAGTTATTCTGAACACGTTCCTTAGTGCATATGGCCCCCGCCACACTTCGAACGACTGGCTGACGCCGCACACCAAACGGATGATTGCAAGGTTAGCATCGAGCGGTAAATTACTGTCGCACTATGGCAAGGCGACATAGTTCCATTTTGGAAAAAGATGATCGTATACGATTTTCAGGTTCTGTTTCATTTCTTCAGAAGCATTACGTCCTTTTTCGTAATAGCGGCGCATGACGTTCACGGTCGTTCTTAATCCACTTGAAGTGCTCGCCCGACGCATCAGAGCTACGACCGACTCGATGGTGTCAAAAAGCATTCCAGCACAAGCACGTCCCACGTGCGGAAAGAAACGACGTTCGATGCGGTTATACTTTGAGCAATACGGAGGGTAGTGAGCCACTCGGATTTCCTTGCCGATCGATTGGCTCAGCCGCTCGAGATCATGCTTGAAAATGTAAGTATTGGCCGAGTTACTGCCGCCACCGTCACACGTCAACAGGATGGATGTTGCATTGCGATAACGCTGCCCGCCGATCCGATTCCAATACCAGTGAAAGCTGTCGCAGGCGAATTCACTCGTGTCATGCGACAGCCCGATGTTGATATGGCCGCGGTTCACCTGTGGGTCGAAGATACCGTGCGGAATGACGACGCCATCCGCCCAGGAAGGAAAGTCATGGTCGAACGCCTGGAAGGAGTGGTTGCCGCGAACTCGCCCCTTGCGGTACAGCTTTCCGAGATGCTCTTTCGCCTTGGTGTCCATCGAAAACCACGGATTTCCAGCCGATTCATACTGGTCGATCAGCTCTGCAATTCTGAGGAACTGGGCATCTCGGTCCGGATGCTGGCCACCAGCAAGGTCCTTGCGGATTTGGCGGCGGCGAATGCCCGCGTCGTCAAGCCAGGTGGAAATGGCGTCTCTGCCAACGGGCGTGCCGAGGTCGGCGAGTCGCTCGGATAGCATGCGTGGGGAGAGATCTGTAAAGATAATATCATCCTGATCGGGATCCCCGGCGGTTCGTACTTCCAGGCATGAAATCAGGTTCTCCTCTTCAGGCGACTCAGATTCAACTTTTTTTTTCGACCGGCGCCGGGCCGCCGCACCCGACCAGCAGCCGGGTCGTTCTCAAGGTGGTCGAGTTCCTTGAGGCCGCGTTCGATGGTCCGTACCGAACACCCCAGAATTCGCGCGACATAAGAAACTCCCCCATACCCACGCTGAGTCGCCTCAATGGCAGCAAAGCGTCGCCGATCCTTTTCCGACAACGACTGTGCAAAGTCTCGAAGCTGCTTTTCAATGGCCGGGTCGTTCTCAATGAGTTGCATCGCCATCCTTGGCTTTCGTAGTAAGCGGGTCTGCCGAATTCTGGATATAGTCTGGCAGAATTCACCAACTGCTACGACACTAATTCATCGCACGATGCTTACTGCATCTTGTCGCAAGTATCTCTGCTGGGTGCGTCTGGCTCCGGTCGATACATGTATCTCTTCGTTGTTGAATCGTTCGGTCCCTTGTCTACTTGTATAAGGACCGATTATACTCGAGAAGCCTCCTTCTTGGATTTGTTTGAATTCTCGCGGTCTTGATTACTCTTATCTATCTTCAGCAGGACAATGATCATGAGACGTTTCGCGGTTTCGCGGTTTCGCAGGGCTTTTACGCTTATCGAGTTGCTGGTTGTCATCGCCATCATTGCGATTCTCGTTGCGTTATTGTTGCCAGCTGTGCAGCAGGCTCGAGAGGCGGCGCGTCGAGCACAATGTAAGAGTAATTTGAAACAGATCGGTGTCGCTCTGCACAACTATCACGACGTACATCGTCGCTTACCGCAAGGTAAAGTTGTTCGCGCAACGCCTATGACTGGCTGTCCAGGCTGGATCAATGGATCGGGCTTCAGCTGGCGCGTGATGATACTCCCGATGATCGATGCATCGCCACTTTATGATGCAAATGCTGGAGATGTTGTCGGCATGAGCAATTGCGGGATTTACGCGCCGGGCGCCAGTCGACGGCTCGCGCTGATTCGAGGAAATATGCCAGGTTATCTGTGCCCCTCGGACGACACGGTAATTCCTGCCGATAAGCCGACGAATTACCCAGGTATCGGAGGTAACCACTTTCAAAGTCACAGATTCACGAGTGTCAATGGAAATCGGGAGGGAATGCTCAGCTACCGGGGTTCCAAATTCGCCCAGGTTACCGATGGCCTGAGCAATACGGCTTTGGTCGGCGAAGTCTACCGTGGAGTGCTGTACAATCGGTATAGTTCCGGACCAGTTAATCAAACTGGAAACCGCTGTCGATGGTGGGCTGCCGAGTCTGGTTTCTGCCACGCTGACACGTTCAATCCGCCTAACGCCGCACATCCAGGCCTCGCCCACAATAGAAACCAAACACCTCCGCAGAACGGGGCTGCAAATGACGCTGCCTGTTTGGGGCAGGGCCCTGGGCCTTGCGCAGATCAGGTCTCATGGACGGACGATTTGAACACGAATACGGATGGCGCACGCGGAGTTTCGAGTGCGCATGTCGGAGGTGCTCATATCCTGTTTGGCGACGGTACCGTTCACTTTGTCAATGACTCGCTAAGCATCAACGTTTGGAGAGCAGCTGGCTCGATGCGTGGCGACGAAGATGAAAGTCCGCAATTCTAATCGTTGGTTCAAAACGTTCTCACAACTGTCAGAATCCGACAATGTTCAGTAACCCAGTGTCTAACCGGCACTGGGTTGCTGCGTTTGTCATGCATGACGGTGAGGCCAGATTTAAAGATTAGCGATCTACTGAGTTCTTACCTGACTGAGTTCCAGTGAGTCCGACGGCAAGACGCCGTTCGAAACGTTGCTGGACCAACCAATTCTCATCGTCCCCGGCTCGTCTCGATGCATTCAAACTCGCTAATTGTGTTATTTGGGGTGTTGTATTCGGCGACGATTGTGGCGGCAGACAATCCATTGTTTGAGGATGCCACAAAGCAGTCGGGTATCCAGTTCAGGCATGTCTCTCCCTTGACTCAAGAGCGTCATTTGCACCTCGTGATGGGATCTGGCATTGGTTGGATTGATTTCGACCGCGATGACTGGCCCGATCTTTACCTTGCGCAGGGAGCACCATTCGGAAAAGCGGATAGAGAACAATTTGCTGCACGAGGAGAATCGTCCGATCGGCTCATTCGCAACCTTGGAGAGGGACAGTTCGAAGACGTCAGCGACGTGGCGGGGCTGACCGATCTTGATTATTCGATGGGGATTACCATCGGTGATTTCAACAACGACGGTTTTCAGGATATCTACGTCTCAAATTACGGCACTAATCGGCTGCACCGGAACAACGGCGACGGTACTTTTAGCGAGATTGCGGCCAGCCTGAGTCTGGATGACTCAGGCTTCGGGTCGTCGTGCACGTGGGCAGATCTCGATGCCGACGGCAGCCTCGATCTTTTCGTTTGCAACTATACGCTGCTCGATACCAAGAACTATAAACTGTGCACATTTCTGTACGAAGGCCGGCCGCATGGCATTACGTGCCAGCCCCGCTACCTCCCGGCGACGCGAGACATCGTGTTCCACAATGAAGGCGACGGTTCATTTTCGGACAGAACGCAATCGTCTGGTCTGTTGCAGAGTCCAGCCAAACAAGGGCTGGGGGTCGTCGCAGCAGATCTCGATGCAGATGGTGACATTGATGTTTACGTCGCCAATGATTCGGTCCCCAATGATTTGTGGATCAATCGGAATGGCAGCAGGTTCGTCAATGAAGGGTTGCTATCAGGTACAGCACTCAATCGAGAAGGCCGCCGCGAAGCCGGAATGGGGGTCGCTCTCGGCGATGTCGATGCCGATGGCCGCCCCGATCTCCTTGTGACGAATTACTACGGCGAAACAAATACTCTATATCGCAACGAGGGTGGCGGACTCTTTCTCGACATCACTGATGAATTCGGTCTTGCCGGCCCAAGCCGCTTGCAATTGGGATTCGGTATTTCGCTGTTCGATTTTGATAACGACGGCTGGCTCGATCTGTTCGTTGCGAATGGCCATGTCCACGATCGTCTGAAGATGCTCGACCGAGACGAACCTTTTGCACAACCGCCGCAGCTGTTCCGTAACCAAACCGGACAGCGATTCAATGACGTTTCCCGATCGAGTGGACCGTATTTTCAGCGCGCTGTTGTCGGTCGAAGTTCCGCCGTGGCCGACTACGACCGGGACGGAAGACTGGATTTGGCCATCGGGCATCTCAATTCCGAATTGGTGCTATTGCGTAACGTCTCACAGCAGGTCGAGATGACGAGCCTGAGGATCGAACTGGTTGGCGTACGTTGCAACCGCGATGCAATCGGCGCGGTCGTCGAAGTTCTATCTCAAAAGAGACGACTCACGCGGTTTCGCACTGCAGCGACGGGCTATCTTTCCTGCGACGAGGCCTCCCTGACGATTGGGATCGGAGAAACTGAGACTGCAGTCAACGTTCTCGTGCGTTGGCCGGGAGAGAAGAATGAGATTTTTCGGTCATTACAGCCGGGGCGACGGCATGTCCTGATCGAAGGAAATGGGACACCAGAATGAAACGCCTGGGGACTAGTAAATGAGTATGAGCGGCATGCACCGACGACAGGGCCGGGGACCATCGTTGGTTGATCTCGAAAACAGTCGATCGACTCGCGATCCGTTGGCAGTCTGGTGCGACGCACGAATTCGAGGAAATCTCTGCCGACCAGCACATTGCCATTCGCGAAGAAAGTGATGAGTCCAAGTCGTTGCTCCCGGTCGTCTGATTTTACCCTGACGAGGCACTGATGACTCGCTGCCCTCAGACTAACCGTACATACCGAATGCTCGCGGCCACTGTTGGTCTGATGGCGGCGAGTGTGATCGGTGCCTACATTGCAGGGGTAGGCCCGTTCGCATCCAGTCGCCTCGAACGGGCGCGTCGCGGCATCGCGCTCGGCAACTCCAGTTCAGCGGTCAAGTTGTACCTTGCTCACCTGAACGCTGAACCCACAGACTACGCTGCACGCCTCGAACTTGGAGAATTGCTGAAGCCGACCGACGCATCATTTTCACTCACCCAGTTACAAGAGATACCCGCTGAGGCTGCTGAGTATCCGCAGGCCATCTGGCACATTGCTCACATCGCCACGGCGGGCAAGCAGGATGCACTGGCGGAAGAGGCTCTGCTGAAGCTGGACGAGCTCCGTCCGAACGACGCTGGCGTGTCTTTGAGCCTGGCGGAACTCTACTATCGGACCGACCGCTTCACCGAAGCGCTTCCCTTTGCGAAACGGGCCACCCAGATTCAATCGAGCAGAGCGCGATCCTGGCTTCTATTGGCCGAAGTTCTAGACAATCTCAATCGGCCGGGAGAAATGCTGCAACCGCTGCAGGATGCAGTCAAACTCGACGCCGATCTGTACGCCGCTCACGCGAATCTTGCTTACGCCCTTTATGTCTCTGGCCGACTCAACGAAGCAGAAGCAGAAGCATTATGGTGCCTGAAGAGGCACCCGAATGACATCGACGTTCGCCGGTGGTTGGCGATGACCTTGCGCGATCGGGGAGACCATGATGCGGCATTCCAGCAAGTCAATCTCGCGCTCGCGAAGGCACCGGGCGATGTCGATTGCCACATCGTCGTAGCGGACTTGCTTCTGTTTCGACGGGATGCCCAACAGGCATACGACTCCCTGAAGCCACTCTACCCAGAGCACGCGGATCGACGGGACTTTCTTGGCAGTCTGGCTCGCGCCGCCGCAATGTCCGGTCGCCGTGAAGAATCGCGTCGTTACCAGCAGGAAATAGTTCAACTCATGGAGCAGGAATCAACCCCGAATTAGCTGGTGACGTCATCGCCTCTCAAGAGCAACGCGTGAATCCTGCAAGTGTTGGCAGCCCTCACGAAGTGGAAAAGGAAGTATTGTCAGAAGTCGTATTCTGAGAGATTGAAGAAAGGTGGCGTATCCTGCTGAGGGAATGAATTCTTCAGCACGTGGGGTCAAAAAAACAGCCGAACTCAAAGTGCCGCATTTCACACGATTTATGGCTCGCTGGATTCTGCCATCTCAGCCGTTTGATTTCATTCGCCAGCCTTGGAGACTGGCTGTTTTCGGGCGGTAACCGTTGGTGGTCTCGTGAACCAGCGTCAGCAGCAGATCAGCCTTGCACGCGACAACAAAAGGCGGTTGCCGATAAGAAGCCGGACCACGCACCGACAAGTGAAAACTCACATCAGCAGGCTCTGCGATTTCCCATATCACCGCCCCGCGAGCGGCCATCAATTTGATTCACTGTTCCACCGGATTCTCATTACCGAGTGTAGTCACAGAGATTCGGTCGCAATTTGCTTCATGACATCGGTCTGCGCGACCGGAGCGCTGAATCGAGGGGGCGAATCTGGTGACGATGTGCTAAACCGCACGACTAATTGTCGCCAATCATCGCTGAATTGGCCTTTGTAGACTGTCGTGTGTTTCTGGTGGGACGTTTGTCAGTTTGCGGGTTAAAGCGGGCCGCTGCTTCCAGCTCTGATAGATAAAGTGAACACACCGCGGGCCGCCCATCGGACGGCCCGCGGTGGTGGTTTTGTCACTCCGA
>CALDJX010000046.1 GCA_937899075.1 uncultured Planctomyces sp.
TCAACCGGGACTTCTAATTGTCGCCAACCGGGAAAACTAATTGTCGCTACACAGTCCGCAGTGCGAACGAAGCGGTCCACCGTGTAGGCCGCTCCGATGTACGCCATCTGCAGCTGGATGAGTTGTGGAAAGGGGCCGCCACGGTTGGCCATGGGCACTCCCGTCGCGTCTGCCGAGAGCACCAGCAGCTCGCCTTCTGTCTCCGAGGGCGGGGCCGACTGTTGCTCGCGGAACGATTCCACATCGGCGGCGATCCGCAGATTCATCGACTCCAGTGTATCGACCGAGACCTTCACGTTCAGCAGCTCCACCAGCGATGTCGCCGTGTCTGCGTACGCGTTCCGCACGAAGAAGCGACCGGACCAGCTCTGAAACAGATACGTGAATTCTCCCTCGGGCAATCCCAGTCGCTGATCCACCGGAGCGTATTCGACCTTCTGCTTCTCACGCACGGCGTAACCCGGTCCGCCGATACGGAGCTCACCGAACACGGTCACCAGCCGCCGAGGTTTCTTCTCGACGGGCACCAGATCAGGACCGTCCGTCCGTTCAATGCGTTCCGGAGCCGACTGCTCGACCTGCTGCACAAGATCATCAATCCCGTCCTGCAACATGCTCCGAAACAACGACATCCCGTCGGCAAACACTTGAGGTTCCAACTCATCCAGCCGACGCTCGCACGCCAGCGATTGATCAAACCAGTCCAGCATCCGATCCACCTTCTGATGAACCTTGATCCGAGTCTCCAAAGACAGCACCATCTGAGCACCTCCATGCGGGGAAACTGGCAACGTCGTACAACTCTGCCAATGTTTTCCCCATGGGGGCTTTTCAAAACCAGGTCAATGTTCGATGGTCTTCACTCTCTTCCAAATCTGCCGGAGGACCTGCGGTCACGCCCTTCTACGAGGCACTTCGATCGACCGAAGTTTTGCCGCAAGGAATCCGCGACTCCAGCCAACTCAGCAGCTCGTCTAATGTCTGCTTCCAATCTTCCTCGTTGAGCAGTTCGTGATAATGCTCATCGAGAATCTTCAATGTCCTGTCGACCGAGCCTGTCTGAGCCAGCCACGGTTCAACGGCCAGCGGATCGACAATCAAATCATCGCCGGCCTGCATCGCGAGGACAGGGACGACAACCGACGCAGCCTGTTCGTTGGCGTCTCGCAGAGCCTGCTTCATCTGAAAGAACCACGAAGCGGTGACGCTCCGTCGAAGCAAGGGATCACTGGCACGCTTCGCCAACACCTCAGAATTTCTTGTTGTGTGTTCCGGCGGAACTTTGCTCTGAAATCGCGTCGTGGGAACGACAAACGACATCAGCCGACCAATGGCATAAGTCAGTAGGTCAATCTTCACTCTTAACCCGAGCAAAGGCGACATTGGCACGAGAGCCGCCAGGCGTGATGGACGAGTCTGAGCAAAGCGGACAGCAACAAGACCACCAAAACTATGGCCCAGCACTGCCGTCCGTTCGGGATTCAGTTCGAAGTATTGCCAGATTGTGTCAAGGTCCTGCAGGTACTGCTCGAAGCGGTCGATGTGAACGGAGATCCCGTCAGACCGCCCGTGCCCGCGCAGGTCAGGAATGATCACATCCCAACCGCGAGCGACGGCTTCTTCTGCTGCATGAAGGTAACGGCCACCGTGCTCACTGGTTCCGTGGATGATGACCAATGTGCGTTTGCAGCGATCTGTCGGTCGGGGAGCGCAGTTCCGCACAAACAGATTGGCGGAATCGTTAGCTGCGACATTGAACTCGGTGCACTTCATGGTTCGGTTCCCCTCTGTCGTTCTGACACTGAGGACGATGCTTCAACACCGTGACGACCGAACGTCTGTTGAATTGCCTGGTTCACATTCAGAGGATGCTCAGTCGATCCGGAAAGGTTTCCATGAGGCTTCAGCAGCCTGGCAGAACAGTCCCGCCGAGAGGCCATTGAAAGCCGAACGAAAAACTCTCCGTTCTACTAATACGTCATTACAGGGGCTGTTCCTGAAGTGGAATTCCCCTTCTGAGCCGGCTGAATTGAATATCGATACGACTGTTGATCCCGTGGAGCTGCAGTTCGCCCGCGTCTCGATCAACCTGATAATGCACAATTCTGTCCTTAATCATAGCCGCGGGTTCTACGAAATCCTCGCCGGTCATGCGGTCAATCACTCGCACTTCAAGCGAACGCATGCTGCTTGATCGTTTTGGACTTACTCGCGAAAGGCCAACCAGAAACGGCAACGAGCATCGATCGAGCCGGACAAAGCTCCGCTGCTGAACTGGCGTTTTCCAATTGAGCTTTCCCGTCTGTCGAGAAACCGCGATCAGTAAGCCACGATGGACATGGTCGACTGGAACAACCGAGTCGCTGGCCAGTGAATAGATCTTTTCCGTATTGCTCGAAATGTCAGACCGTTGAATGTTGACGTAGATGTTTTGCTCATCAGAGAAGAGTCTCATCGATGATATGTATCCGGTATCCGATTGCGAGAGATTCATGTCGACGTGCGTTTTTGCCGAGTCGACAGAAATTACTCGAAGTCGCGAATTGGAAGTCATCAACGCCAACTCGTTTCCTGTCGACCTCGCCGAGTTGAACTGGTCAACCAGTTCTTCATCGAGTTCCATCTTGTTTGTCAGAGGGTCCCAGATACGAACTCGCTTCCTGGACGAAGTTGTTTCCCGTGTCTGATGAAACAATTTCCTTCCGAAAACGTGGTGCGGATAACGAAAGTCGACACTCATCTGGTCCTTGCGAATCACTTCGCCAGTCTGCGTCGAAAAAACCGTGTAGCTCGACTGGTCAGCGTGAAACATCACGAGCACGTGTTCGTCCCCAAACAATCCAGCCTCGCGGTCCACTCTGATGCCGCTGGCGAGGTCAAGGTCCGATCGTCGCCAAAGTACACGGCCAGTTGCCGGTTCGATTCCGAAGAGGTGCTTGCGAGTTTGAAACACGCACACCGAAGGAGTGGCAGGACCTGGCTCGATCAGTTCCTGGCCATATTCAAGCGGAGGGAAACTCAGTTCCCAGTAAGGACGTGCATCGTGATATTCAAGCAGGGAAACAGACTGCATCCCCGCGCCGGTCCCTACAGGCATCAGGTGTCCTACCGTTCGATATCCCTCTGCGCCGGGCATGGTCACTCTGCCGGGCATTCTGATGCTGCCTCGTTCGGTCCCCGCAAGGCGATCAAGAATTCTCCACTCGCTTTGCAAACTGCTTGAATCACGAACAATATCGAATTCTGAATGTTGACCATAAATCACTCGCCGTGAAAAACCGTCCCACAAATCCGATGTCAGTGGATTCGACGCTCCCAATGTTCGCTGCCGAACTCGAACACTCCTCACTTTCCATTCGAGAGGGTGCAGATCCTCAAAGACCTGCATTGCGGATTCGTCGCCGGAAAAGAGGCTCACAAATGCGGCACCTGTCAACGACTCGGCAGCGACACCTTCACGGTTAGATTCACGGCCGCGGGGATTCAGCACCGAGTAAACTGTTTCAAGTCGGTCCTCAATGACAGCGCTCAAATCCGCCGAGCTGAATTCCTTCTCGAATTCGTAAAGCGCGTTGCCAGCTTCCGAACTGAGCTTCAACTGGCTCCAGAGCGAAATCAGAAGAGCTTTCGCGACCGCACGAACACTTAAGTCGGAGTGCGCGTCGTTCTGAAGGATCAGCAACTCGGCTCGCTGAACTTCTCCTGATTGAATCAATCGATCGGCAAGCCTGTTTCGAACTCGTCCTGCTTCCGCAGTCGCTGCGTACACTCTGAGAAAGCTACTCAGACTTTCGATCGTATCCAGCGACATTGCGATCTGCAGATCCCGCTCGATCAAATCCTGCAGTTGCGACCGGGCCGGGAATGTCGAAGTCTGAATGCCTTGTTGAACGACATCCCTGGCATAGGCATCTGCGGCCACGAGACAATCAGGAGAGCCGTTCATTGGAATGAATGAATCAAGCCCTGCCTCAATCGCCTGTCGGGCCAATTCAACAGCCGTTACCGAAGAGCCATTCCTGGTTTGCCAACGAGCCTGCTGAATGAGAGCGTAGCCTTGTTCCTTCGGTTGTTCTGAGAACTCAGCCAACTGCTCGATCATGTCGCGTCTTTGCGTTGCGGTCAGTGAAGATCGGGCCTCGTTCAAACGCCGATTAATCAGCTCACGCAACAACCACTTTGCTTGATCGACAGTTTGCGACTCCAGGTTCGGAGAATCGGCATCGAGTGATGCAATCAATTTTGCCAATCGAGCAGTCGCGTCATCTTCTCGATTGGATGTAACTTGAAGTTGAGCAACGAGCAACTCGTCAACGGATTGCCCGCTGTCAATTTTTTTCAGCAACTCGTCGAGGAGCGCTTGCGCTTCTGAAAAGGCGGTCAGATGCTGCGGCCCCACTGAAAACACCAGGCCGTCATGAAACAAAAGATTGCCCGGACGAACTTCGTTAGAAACTCTTTCGTCGTCGAGGCCGAAGAGCGAAAGGTTGTACTCTCGAAGTCCGATCAACCTGCCGTCATCGGGACGGCGTGAACTCAGGTAGCGTTGCCTGGAAAGCTCAGGCACGATTGACGATGTCGTCCACTGACCGGTTTCAAGGTCAACACTCGCGATACCGCCTGACTTCAGAGGAAGAACATACCGATTTTCAATTCTGACACCGCGGCCCGAAGGCAAGCCAGTCCGAGCGGACCACAGAAGACTTCCGTCCGTCAGCGACAGGCCTCGCATCCCATCGTTCTGCACACTGACGACAGTCCGATCTGTAATCGCCGCCAGGTAAGCATCTTTGTCGCGTTTAACTTTCCAGACACGCTGCCCCGTATTCAGGTCCAGTCGATGGATATCCTCAGAATGTTGCGGAAGACAGAAAACGGATTGGCGATGAATAATCGGCGCCGACGGAAACCCTCGAAATCCCCCACCAGATGCCATGAAAGACCGCCTCGATCGACCACCAAGAAGGCCATCTCGACCGTATGAATAGATCCACTTCAGCTCTCCTTGAGCGGCATCGACGGCGACGATGATCTCTGCATCCGGCTGGCAGATCACCAGTCCGTCTGCGATTGTCGGCAGCGCCATCGGCAAATCTCGCGAACGCTGAGTCGTATCGAATCTTGGCTGTTGAACGAGACCGATCTTCTGGATCCAGACAACGCGACCCGTTGCTGCTTCGAGTTTCACAAGATTCAATTCTCGATCATGTCGCGATTCCGAAATCACAAAAAGCGAGTCGTCGACCGGACGAGGAGCACCAAGAAAAAGCTGATCAGCCAAGGGGCCAGTATCCGCCGGCCCGCCGACAGACCATGTTGGATCGACGATCGTGACTGCGTCGTCACTGCTGTCCGCCTCGGCTGGAATGTTCAGACACACAAGCCGGTTGGAAGCTCGTATTGAAGATCCGCCGCCAGGAACGTCCACCTGTTCGAACTTGAGCCAGTCGATTGCGAAGACTCGTTTGCCGTCTGTGGTCACGATGCCCTGTGCGGAATTCTCAGTCCACGCTGTTTCGATCAGCGAAATCGAGCGACCGGGAGTTGCAAGTTGTAACTCATTAACCAACTCCCGTACCGAAAGCGTCGCGTTGAACCGCCAGTTGAGGCGACCCGTTTTGGGGTCACAGCTCCGGATGCCGTGCAGATCGCGAACAATCAATTGGTCCTGCGTGATGATCGGAAAAACGGAAACTCCGGTCTCAGCAAGTTCATCGAATGAACGCTGCTGTTCCCAATCGGCCAATTTGTTGAACGGTCGGGTTCCGTAGAGCGGCTTCGTCCAGACGGGCGCGAGGTAAGGGACAGAGCCGCGACTCGAACCATTGTTCGAGGGACTACCGAATGGATCACTCTCTGGCGAAGCCATTGCCATGGTCGCAAAGTGCGGATGATTCTTTGCAACGGACTCGATCGACTTTGCTGTGAATCGGACGCTGCCGAATACTTCGACCGCCTCAGCAACCACCTTTCCAGCCTGAACTTCGTCGCCAGCTAGAAACAGCGACGTCGCCGCTTTCTCGAACAGTCGAGGGTGCAGCCGATGCCGATGGACGTTCGAATGAATAATCCGCAGCCATAGTTTTGCCGCCAGAGCAGCCTCGCCGCGATCAAGCAATCTTGTGGCGGCTTCGTCGGTAGCTTGAGCACCAGCCAGTGTCGGGAAACAACGTCTCGCAACTTCAAGATATGCCGTCGATCGGCCGGACCCCCGAGCAGCCTGCAGCGCGCTGCTCGCCGTTTCCGAATATTTCTTCTCGTAGAAATTTAACTGGTCGCGAGTCAGCGATTCAAAAACCATCAATGTTTCGTGGCGGACACTGCGAAGCCGCCCGTTCGTCAAAACGAAACTGTCTGACGGGGCACGATTCCAGTCCTGCGCCGACGCCAGCAATTCCTGAGGATCACCCAGCAGAACCTGCAACGCTTCGAATGCCTGGCTGAGGTCGTCGTCTTTCAGAAACTGACGAGCCCGCTCAAGCAGGACCGTCGCGCGACGTTCATAATAGACCACATCGCGGAGGGCCATGATCTCGCTTGGCGACAGAACAGCTTCCGCCTTTACTGCGCCATCGACCACTTCCAGTGGAACTTTCGCGTTTACTTTGACCTTCGGTGGTGCCTGTGCCGTGACCGGTCGTGCCAGAACGAGAAACAGACACACCAGAATTGCGACTGCAATCAGCTCACTCGTCAGTCGTTTGATTGTCAAACAGACAGAACGCATCAGTGCTCCTTGAGCTGCAACTGGCCGAACGGCACTCGCAGAATCGTACGGTTACGAAATGGCAAAGCCGACTATACCAGACGCTTCGTGTCGCCAGGAGACCGACCGGGATCTGCGAACGTACGAGCAGCGGAATCCGGCCGTCGTCGAACAATCGTCCCGAAGTGAGATCACGTTTCCTTGGACCGAATCAGCACGTCTGGCCTTTGAATCGACACGCCCTTGACGTCCACTTTGACCACCGGCCAGCTTTCCATCGGTGTCAGAACATCGAAGCCTTTTTCACCAATCAGGATCGTGTCAGCAGACATCGCCTGTTCGATCGAGGTTTGCCAGAAGATCGGCATCCCTGCGGCGAGCTTTAGCTGGCTTTTCGGAACGATGGGCGCTTCGCACAGTTCGTATCCCATCACGCAGCCCTGATCGGCGAAGTGCCACTCTTCGGAATGCCCGAATTTCTCATAGATACGCTCGACCCGATTCCAGGTTTCGTAGATTTCCCACTGATCCTGCGAGAAGAACATTCCGGTTGCCTGAACGAGCAGCGTATCCAGATGAGCTTTGCGAACTTCTTTCGGCGGCTTCCCGAAACTCACCGTGCGAGCCGTTCCCACATGCAGACCTTCGCGGCGAGCAATCACCGCAATCGTGCAGAAGTTTTCAACCTTGTCGTCACCAAAACTCCAGTGCCGATATCGCTGTCCCTGCCCGTCGGCCAGAATCTGAATTCGCTCCGGAATAATTTGATGTCGGTACAGTCGGTGGGCGAGTTGCCCTGCGATTTCCGCCTCCGAATCGCCTTGTCGAAATGAACGAGCCGTCGCTTCAACTGCGTGAGCAACCTGGCTGCCGGTAACTCGTAACGACTTGCGTTCGGTCTTGCTCAGCGGCAGTCTCATGCCGTCGAGATGCGGCGACGCGTCCTGGCAACGCTCGAACTGAAAATCGCAAGCAACATTGCGCCCGCGGCAAAGATCGCCCATCAGCAGGTGAAGATCTTCCTGCCAGGTTCGTTCCTTGAGTTGAAAGCCCAGCCCGCTGACTTCGCGATCAAAGAGTCGACCGGAGTCGGTATTCCGAGTCAGTACGACGCGAGCTTCGGGAGAAACAAACAACGCCGCCGTTGTGTCGGACAGGCTTCCGCGAGTGCTGTTTCCGCCGACGGTGGCCCAGGCAAAATTACTCGGCCGAGTCAGCAGCAAACCGTCGAACGACTGCTCCTTCATGAACAGCGAAAGAAGGTCGTGTCGTCGCAGGATTTCAGCGCCACGATCCGGGTCAATGATCTGAATTTCTCCAGATGACATGGAACCAGGAAGAAGTGACGCGATCGACATCGGCAGTTGCCTCGTGACTCTGTTAACCAGCTTTCGAACGTGCAGGATAGCAGGCGCAAACCCGATTGGAACAGGATTATCGGCGGCCGCAGGTGCTGCTCCGGCAGAAACAATCGGACCAGGCGGAATCAGATGACAGATCAGAACGCCGCCCAACGATCACTTCCGTGCCAGAATTTCTTTCACCTTCCTGGCAGCTTCCGCGCGTGCATTCTTCATCACACTTTCAAGAGTCACTGGTGCCCCGCCCTGCCGTTTGCTTTCGTCTGAAGCTTCCATGAACGCGTAGATTTCGAGAGTCTCCTCTTCCGTGACCGGAACTTTCCGCGTCTTAAAGAACTTCACGATTTCGACAACCAGAGGTTTGTAACCGTCGTACTTGCCAACCGGAGCGATTCCTTTTTCGCCGAACGCCGTACCGCCATACCCGCTCTTGCCGGAACGAATTCCGCGGAACGTTCCGATTCGGCCGTCACTCCAGGTTCCGGTGACGAGTTCGAAATCTTTCGAACTGGCCCGAGTCACCGATTCGCAACCAGTGCCCATCACGGTAAACAGCATCTCGACGCCGTGGATTCCGTACCAGAAAAGGTCCGGATGAGTCTTCTCCAACGAGCACGGCGAGTAGGTACTGCACCCAAGAATCTTCCCGATCGAACCGGCTCGCAACGCCTGCGGGCCTTCTGAAAATCGCAACGATGAAGAACAGAACAATGGAGTCTTGAAGTGCCGACCAAGTTCAAACATCGCGACGGCGTCCGTCACCGAACCGGCGATCGGCTTGTCGACAAACACGGGCAGCCCCGCCTTTAAAGCAGGAATGATCTGTTCCAGATGAGGCCGTCCGTCATTCGTTTCGAGCAGGATGGCGTCGACCTGGCCGACCAGTTCATCCAGGTCGTTGACGATCTTTACGTCGAGAGTTTTCATCTGCTCGATGTAGCCCGGTACTCGACTGGTGCTGGACTCAATGTCGGGGCTGCCTTTCGGATAAACAGCGACCACGCGAAATCCGGCGACATCCGCAGTCGCTTTCGGATCATTCAGCAGCTTCGTAAACGCGATGCAGTGCGAAGTGTCCAGTCCGATCATGCCGATGCGGACGATCTTCTTATCCGCGGCCGTCGCTTCTGCAGGCTCCGCCTTGTCGCCTGCTGCCTTCGGTTCTGCCGGTCCTTTACCGTCAGCATTGCCAAGTAATGAAGTGGCAAGAGCCGCCAGGTTACTCACTCCGGCGACGACCGCATTCGTACCGCCGGAGTCACCGGTAAGCGCACTCGATTGCCAAACCTTCGATGTTCCATCACGACTGGCCGAAGCGATCAGCTTGCCGTCACGCGACACAGCCACGTCAAACACCGGCCCTTTGTGAGCATCGACCGAGTTGACCGTCTCACCCGTCTTGACTTCCCAGACGTGGATTTCGTTCTTCCCAACGGCTCGTCCGCCACTGACAGAAACGATGTGAGTTCCCGATGGAAGAAACACTGCTCTGTTGGTTGGACGCGAATGGCCGTCGTAGTCCTGCAGAAGTTTTCCGGACTCAACCGAGTGCAACTTGACTCTCTCGTCGAGCCCCGTTGACGCCACCAGTTTTCCGTCCGGTGAGAATGCGACTCCCGTCGTCGCCCGATCGTGCTTTTCAAATTCGTGGACCACGTCGCCGGACGTCGCATCCAGTAACCGAACATGGCCTGGTCGCGTTGGACGCGTGTCGTCTCCCGAGGCAACGGCCAGCTGCTTGCCGTCCGGCGAAAACGCAACACCGGTGATCGGGTCTTCCTTCTCCTGACGCAACACTTTTGACTGGCCGTTTTGCAGATTCCAGAGTCGAAGAGTCGCGTCCTCGCTGGCCGACGCGAGACTCTTTCCGTCCGGCGAAATCGAGATCGCCGTGACGTATGCACGATGCTCGTTGAGCTCCTGTTCGACACTCCAGGACTTCGCGTCCAGCACGACGATCTTCCGAAACCCTCCGGCAAACAATCTGGCACCGCCCGGTGAAAACGCGAGACAACGAACCCGGCCAAGCTTGTGCTTCACGACATGGCTTGAACCGGACGACCCCGACGGTGAGATCTGAATCTCATCGTAAGTTCCCGTCACAACCTGCTTGCCATCAGGGCTGATCGCGACTGAGGCAACCCACTCGTCAAACGGCCCGAGAGTCGCTTGAGGTTCTGCAACCGCCTTGGCTGGCGTCAGTCCTGGCAGCTGAGCCGTTGCGAAGCCACTTACCAGCAGGAAGAAAGACGTCGCCAGAAGAGTCACTATGAAGCTGCGTCGAAGAACGGGCATGACAGAAGCCTCGTGTTTGAAGAGCGGGTGATTGGATGTCAAAGGTGAACGTCACGCATCGTGACAAAGCCGGTCGGAAATATCATCTTCAGTCTGTAACTCGCGATCCGGGCTGAGTGCAATGTCCGTCTATTAAGAAAGGTAGCCAGCAACCGAAGGGCACAAGTCGGTATCTTCGTAGGGTGCGTCACGGCTTTTTAGTCATCGCTTTCTGTTGACTGCGTGACTCAACGGGTGGCCCATCAGCCATGCCTTGTGTCCAGAACCGAAGATTCGCCAGGTTCTGCTCACCCTGTGCAAAGTAGAGGTCGGGCAACTGTTCGAAGTGATTTTTGAAGGACGTCTGCGCCTGCTTCTGCCATCCACTTTGCGGAGTCAACAAAGCGACGCGCTCAAGCACTTCCACCAAAGCCATCGCCATCAACTGATGACCTTCGAACGAAGGATGGACATGATCGACCAGCATCGAACCGTCGAGCATCCCGTGTCGAGTTTCTGTTTCGAGGAGCTGATGCGCGTCCAGCAGCGGCACGCGGTTTCGATCTGCGACTCGTGAAAGAGCCTGCTCCAGTGGGGCGATGATCCTGAGCGGGCAAATGTCATGCTCACGCGCCAGCAGAAATTCATGACGAGCTGCGTCGAAGTCGCCGGCGAGTTCCAGCAGTCGTCCGAGTTCAAAATGAGTATCCGCGTAGTCAGCGTCGAGCGAGATCGCTTCTCTGAAAGAATCAACAGCCGCAGCCGGAAACGTTTTCAACGTTGAGTTCGCAGCGTCAATCGCCGTTTCCCAGTCGGAAAGATCCTGAGGCGTCATGTCCGAGCGATGCTCAGATTTAAACGGCGGACTGTCTGCGAGATTCGACGGCGGGTGAATCAGAATGATCGGCACGTTGGCTCGTTGAGCCAGACTGACCATGCGTTCGAGATTGCTTTCGAAGTGTGCGGCAACACCTCGACGCCAACCATCATCGCGGTGGTACGCGGCGAGGCCATTTTTGTAGTCGAGAAACGCGTCGACGTCGGCACCAAGCTGATCTCGATTGCCGGTTTCGGACTCTGGCAGCATCGTTTGCCGGATCAGTCGAAAGCTTCGCAGTTTCGACAAGCCATAAAACGAGCCGGTCACGATTGGCGAAACGTCTCGCATTTCACCGTACGACCGGTCCTCCAGAAACTCGTTGTGACCCGTGCAGATGATGAAGGCGTCCGGCTGGTAAGCGAGACATTCCTGCAGGATCGGAACGAGGCGATAGCTGGCGTACGAAATGCCGCCGCAATTGATCACCTCCCAGTCACGATCCGGCTGTGCTTCCTGCAAAGCCAGTTGCAGCCACGTCGTGAAGGACGTTTCCTTGGAGAAGGGCCGCCCCTTCACCGTCGACCCGCCCAGGCAGAAAATGCGTTTGGTCCCGGCCGCCTTGGTCGCAGAAAATTCTTCGAACGAAAAGAACTTCAGGCGAGACTTCGCGGTCACAAACCGATCGCCACTCGCATCCTTTTCGAACAGCGGCTGCAGGCTGCTGAAGCCGACGAACGGATCATCATCGAGCTGAGGTTCGCCGACACCCAACAGGCAGCAAGCAGCTTCAACCACGACGAAGATCGACAGTCCGCAGAGAATCGCCAGGCATCGAAACAGCCAGAGCCTGGCAGGCGGCCGTCGACGCAATGACGAAGCCTTTTGATCGTCGGCGGAAACCACCAGACCCATTACTTAGTGACTCGGACAATTCGTTGGCCCGAGTACGTTTTTCCGAAGACCTTCGACGCTCGAACTTCAATCAGGTGACTGCCCGGAGCAAGCCCCTCGGGCAGCATCGCTTCCCACAGGTGCGACGAGTTCCCCGGCGTCGGCAGCTTCAACCACGGTTTCTCGGTGACGGTGACTTCGTAGTCGTAAATCCGTTTGTAAGTCGGATCCGGCCGCAAAGTACTCGCCATCTGAATCCAGTCGCCCGATCCAATTCGCATTTCAATCACAGAGGTCGGCAGCCCGTTGAACACGTTGGCGGTGACCACTGTTTCGGCAACGTCCGTAGCCGCGACAACTTCTGGAGCGTCGATCTGCATCTGATAATCGGCGGGACGACCGGCGGCTTTCAAGTCGAGACTGTACTCGGCTCCGTCGAAGGAAATGATCGAGTAACCGTTCGGCGTTCCGTCCTTGCAGATGGTGTGAGGAATGCCCCGTTCATCCGGCGAGCCCGACCACCAGCTTCCACTGACCGTTACGTTGACCACGTGGTGGTGCGGCTCCGGACCCATCCAGCCATCTTCGCGAGTGATCATGCGGTGTTGGTGGTAATGAGTGTGCCCGGAAACCGACATGCAGAAAGGTCGTTGTTCGATCAGCCGATAAAGCCCCTGTCGATCATGAACGTCGTCCAGAGGAATGTGCATCAGCAGAACGACCAGCTGATCGTCTGGAATGAGTGCGAGGTCGTTCTTAACGAATTCGATTTGCTTAGCACCAAACCCGCCGCGGTAACGCCCTTTTTCCTGACCATCTGCGACGTACCATTCGATATCGTCCAGCACGATGAAATGGACCGGCCCGTGATCGAACGAGTAGTACGCTGGCCCGAAGTGACGCTCGAACGTTTCGTCGCTGATCGAGTCGTTCGGAGCGTCGTAGTTGATGTCGTGATTTCCGACGACGTTGTACCAGGGAATCCCCAGCAGCGCGATCGATCGAGCCTGCGCTTCGAACAGCGACAAATCGTCAAACAGAATGTCGCCGAGCGTTACGCCGAACGAAGCATCGGTCCCGACCAGTTCTTCGATCACGTCGTGGGCGATGTAGTCAATTTCCTGCTGATTTCGCGGCTGAGGATCGCCGAACAGAATCGCTTTGAACTGCTCGGGCTCGTCCTGAGGATAAAGAGCAAAGTCGACCGACGCGGGAAGGTCACCCGTTGGAGCAACTCCCTGATACTTCAGAGGCGGCGAGCCCTGCGGCTTATGAATGTAGTAAAACCGCGGAATCTGATTCTCGCTGATCGGCGTTCGCCAACCCGATGGCTTAATCACAAATACGATCGTGTCGTCATCGACTCCGATTTCGTATTTGCCATCGGTATCGGTTTTGACAATGTCGACGCCGTTGGAAACTCGAATGTCTGGCAGGCCCTTCTCGCCAGCGTCGCGAACTCCGTTTCCGTTCGCATCGTGAAAGACGACTCCGCGAGCTGGTGTCAATGCGTCGGCAGCATCTCTCGAAATGGTCACGGTAGCCAGCGAAGCCGCCGCGATGGTCAAGGCTGTGAGGCAGCAAGCGAAGGTCTGTCGCATGGTTCAAAATTTCCGAGTTCGAAGTTGGACGTTCAATGTTGAGTGTTCGATGTTCTCTACCAGCGTTCGACCGGTCCGGACGGAACGGGGATGTGCATGTCGGGCAGCAATCCTGTTCGATTTCCGCCGACCGGTCCAGCTTCAACGATGATTGCCAGCGCGGCGTGGAATGCTTCGACGGTCTTCGCCTGTTGAAAATGATGCCGCAATGCCGGTTTGACTCGCATCGATTTCAGATACCAGTGACTCATCTTGCGGAAGCGAACAATCGCCCCTTCCTCGCCCCATTGCTCCTGCATGTACGAAAACTGTCGAAGCAACAATTCCAGCCGATCGTTAAAGCTTCCCGGCGGAGACCACTCGCCCGTTTCTTCCCACTGACTGAGCTGCTTGAAAATCCAGGGATTCGCCAACGCGCCGCGACCGATGGAGACTCCGTTACAACCAGTCTCACTCAACATGCGAGCCGCGTCGGCAACGGTCCGCACGTCACCGTTGCCGATGACTGGAATTGACTCGGTTGCTTCGGCGACTTTTCGGATACCACTTAGATCAACGGTGCCGCTGAAACCCTGCTCGCGAGTTCGGCCGTGAATCGCGATGGCGACGACGCCGATTTTCTCGAACTCCCGAGCGAACGTCGGAGCCGTGAGCTGTGTGCTGTCCCAGCCGAGCCGCATCTTGACACTGATCGGAATTTTTACGGACTCGACGATCTTTTGAACCAGCGTCACCGTGCCGTCGGTGTTGCACATCATGCCTGCACCGGATCCGCCGCCTGCGATCTTTGCGACAGGGCATCCCATGTTGATATCGATCGAGTCGATGCCTCGCGCTTCCAGATACTGCGCGGCGTCGACCATCGTGGCCACGTCGCGTCCGAAGATCTGAACGGCGAATGGCCGGTCTTCGGGGTGCGTCTCGATCATCTTGAGAGTCTTGGGGTTCTCGTGAATGATCGCGTCGGCGCTGACCAGGTCCGTTGTCGCCAGGCCGATGCCTCCGATCTGCCGCACGATGCGTCGAAACGAAAGATTCGTGTACCCGGCCAGCGGCGACAGGTGATACCGCGACGTCAGCCGCAACGGGCCGTAAGAAATCGGCGGCGGAAATTCAGGACGTGGATGCGTAAACGGCAACATGGTTCAAGGGGTACTCTGACAGACCTCGTAAGTAGACGCCGATGTGCCGCATCTTCTGGAAATCGCAGCTTCATTCGCCATCGGTCTGAAGATAAGTGTAACTGTTAAGAGACTCTTCGTAGAACTTCAGGAACGCGCCAGCTTCCTGGTGTCCAAGCTTGCCGGAACGCACCGCGGCATCGACGGTCGCGTGCACCCTGTCCAGCAGATCCTTGACGTCATACTGAACGTAGTCGAGCACATCGTTGACTTTGTCCCCCTTGACGATGGCAGTCAACGTGAAACCGCCTTCTTCTGACACGTCAACGTGCGCGACGTTCGTATCGCCGAACAGGTTGTGCAGGTCGCCGAGAATCTCCTGGTAAGCTCCGACAAGGAACGCGGCGAGGTAATAAGGCGAGCCGTTAAGTGAGTGTAACGGCAGAGTCCGGCTCGCCCCTGTTGAGCTGACAAAGTGGTCGATCTTTCCGTCGCTGTCACACGTGATGTCACCCAGTACGGCGTTGCGTGTCGGCCGTTCGTTCAGCCGATGAATCGGCATGATGGGGAAAACCTGATCGACCGCCCAACTGTCCGGCAATGATTGGAACAACGAAAAATTGCAGAAGTAAATGTCCCGCATGATTCGATCGAGGTGTGACAATTCCTCAGGCGGGTCATCCAGCTCCGAAGCCAGATCTCGGATGGAAGCACAGATCGCTCGAAACAGATCTTCAGCGAGGCTTCGTTGATTCAGCGGAAGATGCCCGCCACTGAACAGGCTGACTGCCATTTCGAGAGCCAGCTCCGCGTCATGAAAACTTTCCAGCAGATTGTTAATGGTCAGAGCCTGGTAGGTATCCCACAACGTACGCAGTGGCTGTTCGGCGCCTTCCATCAGAGTGTTCGGCAATCCGGCTCGAGCGCCTGGGCCTGACGCTCCGAACGCGTTGAAAACCAGCACGCTGTTGTATGCCGAAACCGCTCGGCCACTTTCCGAAATGATATTCGGGTGAGGCACTTCGGCTTCTTTGCAGACATTGTTGATGTGAAAGACGACGTCGTTCGCGTATTCCTGCAGCGAGTAGTTCATGCTGCAATCAGCAGTCGTT
This sequence comes from uncultured Planctomyces sp., assembly GCA_937899075.1. Classification (GTDB taxonomy): domain Bacteria; phylum Planctomycetota; class Planctomycetia; order Planctomycetales; family Planctomycetaceae; genus JABMPE01. The sequence continues at coordinate 15,887 of CALDJX010000046.1, forward strand.
CGTGATCCTTCGTAGTCGACACCCAGCCCGCCACCGATGTCGAGGTACTTCAAACCGGCTCCCTGATTGTACAGGCCGGTGTAGACGCGAGCCGCCTCGATCAAGGCGCTCTTCACGGAACGGATGTCCGAAATCTGACTCCCCAAGTGAAAGTGCAGCAACTGGAAACAGTCCTGCATCTGCCTCGTCTTAAGAGTGTCGAACGCTCGCAGAATTTCGCTGATGGTCAGTCCGAACTTGGACCGAATCCCGCCCGACTCCTGCCAGCGTCCGGCTCCCTGCGCGGCGAGCTTCACACGCATTCCCAGCATCGGTCGAATCCCGAGTTGTTCTGAGTAGTCCAGGATCAACTCGAACTCAGAATAATTCTCGACGACCGGAATGACGGTGTGCCCCATCTTTTGAGCAAGCAGCGCCATCTTGATGAACGACGCATCTTTGAAACCGTTACAGATGACCGGCATGTCTGCGTTGGCCAGAGCCAGAATTGCCAGCAGTTCCGGCTTGCTGCCCGCTTCCAGACCGAACCCGAACTCGCGTCCGAACTGAACGACTCTTTCGACAACGTGTCGTGCCTGGTTCGTCTTAACCGGATAAACGCAACTGTAGCTGCCCTGGTACTCGTGGTCGGCGATCGCCGTTGCGAAAGCGTCGTGAATATCCTGCAGGCGATGTTTCAGAATTCCGTCAAACCGCAAGAGCGCAGGAAGTCCCACTCCGCGGAGTTTCAACCCGTCGACCAGCTCTTTCATGTTGATCGTCTGGTCTTGATCCGGGTCAGGGTGAACGAGCAAGTCGCCCGTCGCACCGACTGAGAAATAGTCCTTGCCCCAGCGAGCCACATCGTAAAGTTCGCTGGAATCTTCGACGGACCATGCCGCTCGAATGTCCTCGTTCATTGTCATCCTGTCTGCGACGGATCATGCCGGTCGGTTGGTTGGCCAGAGAAGGGCAACCGAAAATGCTGCTACGTTAAATTTGCTGAAAACGATATCGCGAAACTTTCGATCGGACCGGCCAGTCAGAATGTCAGAACGAAATCGCAGGCGACAAGGAACTGATTGTTGTCGCTGCCGTCGTCAAAGGCCGACGTGTCCAAGCCGTTGTCGAGATCCTGCCAGTCCCAACGGACTTCGGGCCGGATCGTCAGATGTTCGAGGGGCCGCAGGTTAAGGCCAAGTGTCAGATTAGAAAACACACTCGGAGCCGTCGCGTTGAACGAACGAAATCCGGCCCCGTCAAAGCCCCAATCATAGGTAACGTCGCCCCGATCCACTTTGGAACTAACGATCTGGTCAATTCGAAGGCGCCGGTTAGAAATACCGATCGATATCTGGTGCCTGGACGATTGAACTCAGACGAGCGACAGTCAACCATGCCGCGCCTGTCGATTTCGATCCGAGTCGGCAGCATGCAACGCCGCATCTCTTACGACTCTCAAAGATACGAACACGAATCATGCATCATCGATCACTTCACGACGGCCGCGACGACGGACTCGAACCGCTTGAAAGCCTGTCACTGGAGAATGTCAGCTCGTTTGCCGGCCTGCTTCGAGCGATGTCAAAGACGGCATTCTCGGGCCGCGAGCTGGGCAGAGCACTCGATGTGCTGCTCACGATGTCGCAGGACGAAAATTGCCATGTGGTGCTGACACTGTCGGGCGCGATGACTGTTGCGAAACAGGGACGTATTATCTGCGACCTGATCGACCGCGGCATTGTTGACTCGGTCGTGTCGACGGGAGCGTTGATGGCTCACGGCCTGACCGAATCGATCGGCTGTGCCCACTACCGCTACGACCCGACTAAGTCAGACAAGACGCTGTTCGAACAAGGCTACAACCGCATCTACGACACGCTGGAAATGGAGTCAAACCTCAACCATGTCGAAGAGCTTGTCCGCAAAGTCCTGACCGAATCTCAACCCAAAGACGGAGTCTGGTCGTCCGCCCGTTTGTGCCGGGCGATTGGCGAACGACTCAGCGAGGCGGCAGACGGTCCAGGAATTCTCCGCAGCGCCTATGAACAAGGAGTGCCGGTTTTCATTCCCGCGTTTACGGACAGCGAGATTGGGCTGGACGTTTCGACGTGGGCGATGGACGTCGCACTCGAAAAGTCCGGTCGTGATTCACTGACGCCTGACGAAGTTCTGAGCGCGACGCCGGCGTTCAATCCGTTCCTCGATCTGCAGGAGTATGCTCGTCGGATTGGCACCGCGAAAGAGCTGGGAATCCTGACGATCGGCGGCGGAGTTCCCCGGAACTGGGCTCAGCAGGTCGCCCCTTACTATGACATCACGAACGACCGGCTCGGCACCAAACTTCCCGTTCCACGATTCCGCTACGGAGTCCGCATTTGCCCCGAACCGGTTCACTGGGGCGGCCTGTCCGGCTGCACCTATTCCGAAGGCGTCAGTTGGGGCAAGTTCGTCCCCGAGTCCGAAGGCGGTCGGTTCTCTGAAGTCCACGCCGACGCCACCGTCGCTCTGCCGCTGCTGATTCGCGCGCTGTTCGAGGAACTCGACCATGGCAACAAATGAGGCCGCTAACAAAGACCCGATCGAATTCCTCGGCAGGCCAAACGCAGAACTCGGCGACGCCGAGATTTGCATTGTGCCTTTGCCATTCGAAGGGACCGTCAGTTACGGCTCGGGAACGGCGGCCGGTCCGGCCGGCATCATCGCCGCGAGTACTCAAGTCGAGCTCTGGGACGACGAACTAAACTTCGGACTTGAAAGCCTGCGCTACTTCACCGCCGCGGCGATCCACCCGGAATCCAACGAAGCCGCCGATGCCTATTTGAATCGAGTCGAAGCCGGCGTTCGAGACTTGTCCGGCAATGACCGGCTTGTGATCGGAATCGGAGGCGAACACAGCCTGACTCCACCGCTCGTCTACGCGGCTGCCCAAAACAGCAACGACTTGAGCGGTCTGACGATCGTGCAGATCGACGCCCACACCGATCTTCGCGACACGTACGAAGGAACGCCGCAGTCACACGCCTGCGCGATGCGACGCCTGACCGAACGCGGTGCAAAAGTCATCGCGATCGGCATTCGCGCGATGAGCCAACCGGAAGACGAATATGAAAAGTCCGTTGGGCTGATCGACATTTACCGCGCTCAGGCACTGGCCGAAAACCCGGAGCTTGAGCAAACGCTGCTGACCCAGCTTCGGGACCTGACGGGCAACGCTTATCTGACGGTCGACATCGACGGCCTCGATCCATCCATGTGCCCCGGCACGGGAACTCCGGAACCCGGCGGACTCGGCTGGTGGCAGACGCTGCGAATCGTGCGCGCCGTCCTTCGCGAGAATCGTTCACGCAACCTGATCGGCTGCGACCTCGTCGAAACCGTTCCGCAGCCGGGCACTCAGATCAACGAGTTCACCGCCGCGCGTCTCCTCGCCAAAATAATCGCCTACGCCAAAGCACCAGGGCAATGATTCAGAAGCGTGTCAAAAGTACGGCCCGCTCTCCAATGTTTGTGTGCCACTGGCTCTGCCAGTGCAAAATGTCCTGACGAATATCGATCGACGAAAGCACTGGCAGAGCCAGTGGCACACGTTTTCAACTGGCTGTACAGATCTGAGAATCGAGAACGCTCTCCTCTTTCTCTGCGAGCCCTCGGCGATCTCTGCGACTAAAAGTCAGCACGATTTACCCGCGGCGGATCGCATCCATCGGCATCATGCGCGTTGCCCAGAGTGCCGGGTAAAGACCACCAACGACTCCGAGCACCGTCGCGAAGATAACGCTGAAGCCAAGCAACTCCGGACTTGCCAGCAGTCGAATGTGAGCCGGCCATTGCCAGTTAATAATCTGAGTGAGCAGCCAGCCGCACAACGTACCGCAGACGCCACCGGCCACACCCAGCACGGCGCTTTCGTAAGTGATCAACTTCATCACGTCGGACCGTGACCAGCCGTTCGCTTTCAGAATGCCGAATTCGATAATCCGCTCGGACACGCTCATCAGCATCGTGTTGATGATGCTCAAAACGGCGATCGTCAAACCGATGCTCGTCATGATGGTCAGGAAGATGTCGAGGTCCGAGCTGAACTCGTCAAAACGTTCGGCCCAGTCAGCGGCCGACCGGATTTCGAGAGGGTCGAGTTCTTCATCGTCAGCGACCGTGTCCTGTGACCCTTCTTTCATCACGATGATCGATGGTTCGTCGTCGCGGTTTTTTTCTTCGTCGACCGGAGCAGGCTCGTCCGTATCTGAGCCGCCAATTTTTTTGATCGCCCGATCGGCGGAACGAACGAGATCGATCAGAGGATTCCCCGACGTCGTTGTCGACCCTTTCGTGTCACTCGATTTCGTCGAGGACAACCCGCTTCCGAACAACAAGGACGACGGTTGCCACGAAGCAAGATCCCGCCCGCGAAACATTTCCTGCATCCACTCGACAAGTTTGTCGTTGGAAATCTCACCGGTTGGTTCCACGTAAAACGAACAGACGACTCCGGGATCAAACAGCGACATCTGCCGCACGATGGGTTGATCAACGATGATCGCCATGTCGAGCAGCAGCGACCCGCAGTAGTAGATCCCGACGATTTCGAAGTCGGCACCGTTAGCCTTGATCGAGTCTCCGACTCCGACTTCGAACTCTTCAGCAATCTGGCGGCTGATCACCGTCCGCGACAAACCGGAATCCGACTCGTTCAGATACCGGCCTTCGACGATCGCCTTGCCGTAGACGCTGTGTTTGAGTTTCTGGTGAGCAGCGATGTCGGCGCCGAAAAGAAACCTCGGCGGACTGACGATGTTCTTTCCGTTGATCACGTTGACCCGAACCCAAATCTCAGCGCTGACGACGTTGACTCCAGGCAGCTTTTCAATTTCGGCGGTCCACGCTTTCGGAATACGCGAGAACAGCGGAATCGGCGCACCCTTCTGCATGACCAGGATGCCGGGGATCTGCCCGAACGTCTCATCGACCGTTGCGTCGATTCCTTCCGCGACCGAAAACAAACCGACCATCCCGACGATCGCCACCGTCAACCCGAGCAGGGACAACAGAGACCGAACGGGCCGGCTGAGAAGATTTCGGATGGCGAATCGGAGCATGATGAAGGCTGGATCACTTTCTGAATTAGTTTTCAATGAATGTTACTGAAGACTTGATCGACAGGGAACGCGTGCATGATCCGACTGCTCTTCATCAGGTCATGCTCACGCCGCGGGGAACGACTCGTCTGGCGAAATGTCGTGAGCACTGTCCGTCCGGAAAGTTGCTCTTTGGTGGCTCCCTGGTCATAAGCTGCGAATGCCCGTTTGGATCTCAACTCTCTGGAAACTGCTCGTCGACCTGCCCAGCCGAATTCTCATCGGCATGGTGCGGCTTTATCAGATCTTCCTGAGCCCGCTCATCGGTCAACAGTGCCGCTTCCACCCGACATGCAGCCGCTACTTCATCCAGGCGGTGCAGAAACACGGAGCGATCAAAGGCTCGCTGAAAGGTGCCTGGAGAATCTGCCGCTGCCACCCGTTCAACCCCGGCGGCTACGACCCTCCGTGACGCAGTGCGAGTTACCACGAAACCGCGGCACTATCGGCTGATGATGATCCCGATGAGTTTCTTCAGCTCGTCATCAGTGGCGAGGCGACCGGTCATCCCGATGTGAACATCCCGGTCTTCCGAATTCAGCGCAGCGAGAACTTCACGGTACCTTCGAAGCTCCATCTCGTCATCGCCGCGCGAATGAGCCAGCCGAGCTGCACGCAACCGCCGTTGCCAGATTTCGAGATCTTTTTCGTCGTTGCCGAAGAACCGGACGATCTCTTCACGAGCGTCCGCTTTGCTGAGTTCTGAAATTGACGGCGGATCGATTTCGGCAAACAGCATCGCCAGTGAGCACAAAAACGAAAGCCCCAGCACCGAGTACAGCAATGCTGAGTTCGACTGTTTCGGCTTCGCCTGTTTCTCTTTACGAGTTGGATCGTCCTGCAAAGCCAGTTCCGGCAAGTGGCCGTCAGCGCCAAGCTCGACCAACGGGCCGCCCTGATCAGTGATAAATCTCGCCACGTTCTTTTGACGTTTGGCAGGCTTGCCTTTTTTTCTCGACTTTTTCTGTCGACCGCCGTCTGTCGCGACCGCGTCTGTCATCGCCGCGTCGGATGATTGGTCAACGGAATGATCCTCTCGACTTTCCGCTTCAGTATCGGATCCTGATTCCGACTTTGCAGAATCAGCACCGGCCTGAGGGACGGCCGACGGACGAACCTTGATCGGCGACTTCGCAGCAGCGGGCTTTGACGGGGCCGGCTTCGGTGATTCGATCTTCGGCAAAGCAGCCTTCGGTGATGTCGCTGGCTGGTCGTCGAGCGACATTTCGTAGGTCAATTGGCACCGTGTTCGGCGACCAAACTGAAGCCGCACGTCGTTGGGCAGCCACACCCATTTCTCAGCAGGAATGTCGTCTCCGTCAACCTGAACTTCGGCGTCGGTCGGTCGAAAGATGGCAAAGCGACCGTTCTTTCGCAGAATGCTGGCCTGGTGATCCGGCAGCGACGGGTCGTCGAGCACGATCTGATTTTCATCCGCCCGGCCGATGTGGACCAGTTCTTCGTCGATCTCGAAGACCTTGCCCCGATCAGGGCCGGTCGTCACGACGATGCGGCAGGTGTAAGTGGTTGCTTCCACAGATCGATATCCAATGACCACGCTGGCAAGTCCCGTCGAGGTTACCACATCTCATGATCAACCCGCCAAGGACAGGCCATTCCAATCAAATGACCAGGCAAGCACAACTGCCGCGTGCTGAATCAGCACCACTTGGAGAGAACTTTCAGGTCAAGCAGATTTAAGACCACGGATTTCACGGATGAAAAAGGATTGACAGGATGCTCTTTGGAGCGTTCCGCGTTTGTGATGAGACCTGCAAGTCCGTCCTTTCAGACTGAATTCACAATGACGGTTCCGAAAGTCCGCTGCCACATCCTTCAAAATCATTTCTTCATCCGTGGGATCCGTGGTTCATTCACCTGATTCCGAAGGCTTGCCCTTTGCGAGTGTCCACTCTCTGACAGACCCGTCGCCTGAGACGGTGAACGCGGTTTCGCCCGACGATTCAACGACGAGGTCGTGGATCGGCTGCCCGGTGTAGATTGAGAATTCCAGTTCAAGCTGGTTCGACTCGACATTCCACACGCGAATCCGACCGTCCCAGCTTCCGGTGACGATCCGATCTTCCGTCCAGGCCAGCGCGGAAACCGCGTCCGGCTGCGAGGCTTCCGTCACGAGCTTTCGCTGCTTCGTGTCCCAAACCCGCAGTTCGCCGTTCCAGTCTGCCGAGACAAACTGTGCTCCGTCAGGCGACCAGGCCAGCGCGGCGATTTCGGTTTCGTGTCCGGACGCTGTCCCGACAACTTCGTCCTGCTTGAAGTCGTACCAGATGACCTTCCCTTCGCTGCCGGCCGAAATCAGCGTCTTTTGATCCTTGCTGACCAGCATGGCTTTGACGCCGCGGTGTCCGGAATCCCGCAGCGTGGTTTCTGACGAATCAATCGTCACGATTCGCCCATCACTCAGTCCCAGCAGCAATTGCTTGTCGGCAAGTTCCTGCCGAAAGACACAGGCCGTGACGGCGACTCGCGGGCTGTCGATGTTGGATTCTTCCAGTTCCGGCTGCTGCCACGATCGCAACAGGCCAGAGCTGTCACCGCAAAGTAGCAATCCGTCGGGCGACCATTCCAGCATCGTCACCGGGCTGTCAGTCGCTTTCCCGACAACGTTCAAACGTCTGCCCGGCAGCCGCCACACGAGCACTTCGCCATTCGCAGCGGCCGCTGCCAGTGCGTCACCGTTGTCCGAAATCGCCAGCTTCGTCAGCACCGCAGCGTCCGATTCGAGTTCCCGAGTTGGCTCGACCGGCGTCTCGGACCCATTCGGGCTGAGAAAAACGAACAGCACGACAGCGATGGCGAGGACGCCAACCGCGACTCCGACGGCGATATTCGCCTTTCCGGTTCTTCCGAATTCGTACACTGGGATATTTCTGTAGCTGTTTTCAGTCGACAACTGCTGACCCGGAACAACGCGTCCCGGCTGACCTGAACATCGTACGGCACAGACCGACCAGTCTCCCATACGAGTCCTCCGATCTGAGCGTCGCTCCACTGGCCGTTTCCTTCAAAATCCAGTTTTTCCGCGGTAGGCTGTGCCGCTCGGAGGGTGCTTCGACGGATCGGGACCCATCATCCCAGTCGGGATAAATCCGTCTCAGCCGCCGGTGCACCCTCTCTTTGTAGGCTGGAACAAGCTCCGCGAAGTTCCGGCAATGATGAGTTCGGACTGCCGGAACTTCGCGGAGCTTGTTCCAGCCTACTTTCAGCACAGCACACAGCATCTCACTACTCGAACACAGAAGAGCCCCCACCATGTCGTACTTCCCCGAAGTTTCGAAGATCGAATTTGAAGGCCCGGACAGCAGAAACCCGCTGGCCTACAAGTATTACAACGCTTCGGAAACGCTCTGCGGAAAGTCGATGGAAGAGCTGCTGCGGTTCAGCGTCTGCTACTGGCACACGTTCCGCGGTACCGGAGTTGACCCGTTTGGTGCTCCGACGATGGATCGTCCGTGGGAAGACGGAACCGACTCGGTCGACATGGCTCTGAAGCGAGTTGACGTCGCGTTTGAATTCATCGAAAAGCTCGGCGCGCCGTTTTACTGCTGGCACGATCGCGACGTTGCTCCGGAAGGTTCGAGCCTCAAAGAGACCAACGAAATCCTGGACCGAGTCGCCGCCAAGCTGAAGGCCGAACAGGAACGAACCGGCATCAAGCTGCTGTGGGGCACGGCGAACATGTTCTCCAACCCGCGGTTCATGCACGGAGCGGCCACCAGCTGCAACGCCGACGTATTCGCCTACGGAGCCGCTCAGGTGAAGAAGGCGATTGAAGTCACGCACGAACTCGGCGGCGAGAACTACGTTTTCTGGGGCGGGCGCGAGGGTTACCACAACCTCTTCAACACCGACATGAAACGCGAACTCGACCACCTCGCCAGCTTCATGCACATGGCTCATGAGCATGCCAAGTCGATCGGCTTCACCGGTCAGTTCCTCTTCGAACCAAAACCCAAAGAGCCGACCAAGCATCAGTACGACTTCGACGCCGCCGCCTGCCTGAACTTCATCCGTTCCAACGGTCTGGAAGACGTCGTGAAGCTGAACATCGAAACCAACCACGCCACGCTGGCCGGTCATACGATGATGCACGAGCTGGAGTACTCATCGATGCAGGGCTACCTGGGCAGCATCGACGCCAACACCGGCGACCTGCTGCTGGGCTGGGACACCGACCAGTTCCCGACCGACATCTACCTCACCACGCAGTGCATGCTGGTCATCCTGAAGCAGGGCGGCCTGGCACCGGGCGGCATCAACTTCGACGCGAAAGTCCGTCGAGAAAGCTTCGAGCCGATCGACCTCTTCTACGCCCACATCGGAGGCATGGACACGTTCGCTCGCGGAGCCAAGATCGCCGCGAAGATCATCGAAGAAGGCCGCCTGGCCGAAATCGTCACCAACCGCTACAGCAGTTGGGACAGTGGCATCGGAGCAAAAATCGAAGCCGGAGAAGTCAACTTCGCCGACCTGGAAACCTACATGCTCAAAAAGGGCGAAGCCGACCCCAGCGGCAGCGGCCGCCAGGAACTGATCGAAAACCTGATCAACGAGTACATCTAAGAAACGAACGGTTCCGAAGGGTGTGTCGCGACCTCGTTCGGTAGGCTGGGACTCGTCCCAGCATCGATCACAAGCTGGGTCGAGACCCAGCCTACAGGACTGAGGCACAAGAGGTTCTGAGTGATCACGACATAAATCAGGTCGGTCACCTCTTGTGGCGTTGCCACTCAGACAACTCGAAACGAGTTGTCTGGGCCACCCGAGTATCAGTCCCTGAGCCTGATTTCTCTCCTGTCGGCACTGACTTCGATTCTCTCAGGAAAGCAGACTGCGAGAATTGTTCCCGTGATGCAGGAATGAGAAGTCGGCGGACACTCTGGATCTCCCGCGACGAGTGATGCCCGGCCATGCTCTTGCAGATAGGCCCACCACGTCTCGAAACTAGAGCGGCGCAATGTGCGAGTCTTTGGTCGGTTTTTGTTATCACGTTTTCTCGCCTGTTGGCTCCGCAGTTCAACGTCACAATTGCTCGTTGCAACGACCTCGTTGGGAACTCTCCTTCCCAAGGTCGTGATCGTGCCTTGTCCTTCCAGTCGAGTCGTCAACAGATTCCACAGTTCGTCCGTCACGGTTTGTCTCCTTAGAATAAAATATTTCGGAGTCAATGTATTGCTTTTTGTCACGGGTGACACCGGTTGAATTCAGAAGTGACGTAGGCTGGGTCTCGACCCAGCTTGTGAGCATTGCTGGGACGCGTCCCAGCCTACCGATTGTCGTCAGACTCAGTCCTGCAGACCGGGTTGTCCTCTGGCTTTATTCAGCATCGAGGAATTCATCTCCGTACCAGTCGTCGGCGTTTCCCCAATCGGACGTGTATTCACCGAGCTTGACGTACCGATGAAATGATGACCAAGGCCAATCACGGACTCTCTGGACCAGGCCATGTTTCAGCGGATTAACATGGATGTAGTCCACGCAGCGTTTCAAGTCGTTTTCGTCTCGGCATGTATGTTCATAAAACCGTCGCTGCCAGACTCCACGTTCGCCCTTTTGCTGACGACTCTGAGATGTGTCCCCCTCCATTCCGCCTGTTTCACGCCAGCGGCGAGTGAATTGAGACTTAATCAAACGCCATCGAGTCGAATAGTCCGAGTCTCCATCGGGGAGTTCCAGCACAGCGTGAAGGTGATCTGGGAGTAGAACAATTGCCGTGATTCGAAAGGGATGAGTCTGCCGGACATGTCGAATGGCCTCACGTAACGCCGAACGGCCCGCGTCTGTCGTCAGGAACGGGCGGCGCTCGTGAGTCACCAGCGTGAAGAAATAAACCTGGCCAGAACGGGATCGCAAATATCGACGCATGATCACACGATAAGACATTGCTGGGTCGCGACCCAGCCTACTCATCGTCCTACTTCTTTTGGATAGGCAGATTGATCAGGGCCGTTCCGTGGTGGCGGATCAATTGAAATTCTTCGCCGTCGTCGGTGCCGGTTTCATTTTGCTCGACACTCGTCCGTAAGGTGTAGCGACCTTTACCCTTGGGTTCGAAATGGACGTGGCCCTTTTCGTCTGTCGTCAGTTTCGCGTTGAATCCGCCTGGGCCGCGGACAGCGACTGGTCGATCTGCGACGGGCTTGCCCTTCCAAAGGACTTGAAAACCAGCTCCGTCATCGACGAGTTGCGGGACAATGTCCAGGTGGAGTTGTTCTGCTCGCCCCAGCTTCATCAGTTCGTCCAGCGAGCTGACGTCGAAGTGCTTTGCGTAATAATGCAGCAGGACGTCCGTCTTGCCGTAGCGATACACGCCAAATTTTCCGTAGCTCTCGATGCTCCGTGGCCCGCCCGAGGTGAGAGGAGCCGACAGCCAGCGTTTGCCAGGTGACTTCGTTTCTTTCATCTTCAATCCCGCAGGACTGTCTGCATCAAGAGTGCGAATCCAGGTCTTGCCGCTCTTGATAAATCGATCGAGATACTGCCCGTCGCCGGGCCCGGGTCCGCCTTCATAATAGACGTTGACCGTGCCGTGCTCTCCGGACTTCGGATCAAGTCCCACCCACAGGTAATGACTCCAGGCGGCTGACGACAGGATACCGAAAAGCAGAAACAGACTCGTTGCGGCACGAAGGGCTGGACGGTTCATCGATAGGCTCTCGGTTAAGGTTAATAATGCCGTGTCAAAGCGTCGTTTTCCGCTGACCCGTTCTGTCGAACCAATCATGCGACAAACTCAAAACCACATCTGTGATATGAGACTACATCCCGCCTGCATTATCAGACAATCGAAACCGCCCAATCAAAATCCTCTTCAAGCCAGCATCGCACAGGTTGCAAGCAACCGGTGCCACCCTGCGAAATTGATCCTCGTGTCGCCACCCGGCCTGATGTCGATGATGGCTGGTCGCCAGCGGCTGGGCATCCCGCGGCCGCCCCAACCTGCTACAACTTCACGAAGCAGCCCCGCCAGTTCATCTTCCTCGAGCCCCGCCTGAATGCCCGCCGAGAATCCAATTCATCCGCCAGCCACGACCGGTGACCCAGACATGGCCAACATGTCTGGCGGGCTGCACGGCATCGCTCACGGGAAGACGATCGTTTTTGCAGGCTGCCTGGGCATGGCCTACACGCAGTTGACGCTGTGTCCTGCCGGGATTGAGTTCGCGCGTCATCTCGGTGGGTCGGGTTTGCATATCGGAATTCTGGGAGCCATCCCAACCGGCATGCTGTTCCTGCAGTTCCTGTCGGCGGTTGTCGCGAACCATCTCAAATACCGCCGTGGACTCTGGATGGCGGTTTCGATTGTTCAGCGACTGATCCTTCTGCCGGTGGCGCTGGGGCCGATGCTGTTTCAGGATGTTTCGCCCAGGACATGGCTCTGGGGCTTCCTGGGGCTTTCGGCACTGAATCACGGGCTGCTGCACTTTGCGACTCCGCTTTGGATGTCGTGGATGGGCGACTACCTGCCGCGCAGTCGGCTGAGTCATTTCTGGGGAGTGCGGCATCTGTGGATGCAGTGGGCCGGAGCGGCATCGTTGCTGTTCGCTTCGTACCTGCTGCAGTCTTACGCCGACCAGATTCAGACGGCGTTTGCCATTCTGATTGTCATGGCGGCGATCCTGGGAGTGTCCGACATTCTGTTGTTCTGGCCCGTTCATGAACCGCCAGTCACAAAAATCGCCGAAACCCGTATTACCAAAGTGCTGGCTGAGCCGTTTCGAAATCGCGACTTCCGATCGTTCATCAGCTTCATGAGCTTCTGGCATTTCGCGGCGATGATTGGCGCGCCGTTTATCAGCCTGTTTCTGCTGGCGGAAGTCGGCATGTCACTGTCTCGACTGTTGCTGCTGTGGGTGTTCTGCTGGGTGGGTGGAGCCGTCTTTTCGGCGAGGATCGGCAAGCTGGCTGAACGCTTCGGCCACCGACCGATTCTGATTCTGTGCACGATGCTGAAATCGTCCAACATGATCGCGTTGATCCTGGTTCCGAATGATCCCGACGTCGCGTTCAAGATTCTGGTGCCCGTCTTCATCCTGGATTCCATCCTGAACGCTGGCTTCGTCGTGGCGACGAACGGCTTCATGCTGACAAAGTCTCCATCGGGCAACCGGACGATGTTCATCGCGGCCGGCACGGCGCTGGCAGGTCTCATCGGCGGACTCACGTCTGTCGTCTGCGGAGGACTACTGACCTGGACGAGCCTCGACACCGTCGTTTTCGGCGTCCCCTTCAGTTCCTACCGCATGCTGTTTCTCGTGAGCATGTTGCTACGCCTGGGCAGCGTGTTACTGGCCGTTCGAATTCGCGAGTCCGACTCGCACGGCACACGACACGTGGTCTCGCAGCTGATCGGAGCGACCCCGCTGCGCCTGATCCATTTCCCGGTCGGTCTGTTCCGAATAAACACTCCGGACGACGATTCAGAATCGTCAGTAGCAACCGAGAATGCATGAAGTGGCCACCGTTCGGGCCTCTGATGCCGGGAAAGCAACGAATCACCGTAGGTCAGGCTTTGCCTGACGAAATCAGCTCGTCCTACCTGGGTGGCCGTGATTGCTCACAATCAGAGTCGCGAAGCGACAACAGGTCATCACAACAAGCTGGTCGGGCTCTTGCGGCTCCGCCGCACAGGTTGCAAGCAACCTGTGCCACCCTGCGAACCATCGACCGGTAGGAACCGGCCCTATTTCACTGAGATTAGAAATCTCCCAGCACCTCACCATCGTGCCTGCTGAGCAGTTTTTCGTAGGTGCTGTCGACGTTCGGAACGTCTGAGAAGTCTGGATTGTGATCAATGGTCTCACTGAGAAATTTCACTGCTCCATCCATCAACAGAAAATGGGCACCGCCCACACGAGGACTACTGAATCCTCGGCGGCATTCCGTGCTGGTCGTGAGATTGATCGCCTGTTCTCCTGCTCCGTGATTCTCGACCAGACCATACTCACTCTGGTTTCCAGTCGTGGCGCTGTCCTGCATGAATACGACGGCAGCCCACATAACCCGTGTGCCAGCCGAGTTTGTCACTGTCCACGCTCGTTCGCCGGCAGCGACTGTATTGCTTGTGCCGTCAGTGATATCCCGCGTGCGAATACTGCTGTTTGTATAGAAGCAGCCATCAGCGTCTGCCGGGTTCGACGTGAGTTCTGAACTGCTGTTGGCAGCCACGTAATTCGAAGTGGTCAGCGAATGCAGCGTCCCGCCTGAGTCTTTCACTTGTCGCTTATCCTCGGTGTTCGTCGCCGGGCCGACGTCAGAAGGACAACGAAATGCCGCAAGCGGTTGCTGCATGACAGCACGTTTGGCCGGATCACTGACAGCCGCTGTGGCACGCGTCGGTCCTGGATTCAACTGTTCGTAGAGCGGAGCCTGATCCATGTAAGGCATCAGGTAGACCGGCCATGTCCAGTTGAGTCGGTCGCGGTCGTCTGGATTTGCCGTATCCCCCTCCTGATTCACACAACCTGGAGGAAACACCGAATGGACGTCGTGGTAGTTGTGCAAGGCGACGCCGAGCTGTTTGAGATTACTCTTACATTGAGATCGTCGTGCTGCTTCCCGCGCCTGCTGCACAGCCGGCAGCAGTAATGCGACGAGAATTGCAATAATCGCAATCACCACAAGGAGTTCGATCAAGGTAAAGCCACGAGGTCTGCGATCGCTCATTATATCCACCATTACTTATGCTTCAAAGGCCCGCTGAAATCAACTTGTGGTGGGATGCTACTGACACTCTTTGCTGCGTCAATAAGCAAACCAATCGACCTGCCAAATACAGAAGTCACAGATGTCGCCATGAAGAAAATGGAATCTCATCGCAGGGTGGCACAGCCAGTATGACTGTGTGCCACAGGCACAGGATGCCGCGCCCTCAGCTTTCGAAAAACATGGCCCCGTTCAACTTCGATCGATCACGCTTGATGAGACATGCTGGCGCTCCGCGAGCTGCCCATTCTGGACGGGCCACCCGACGAGTACAACGTCGGCTCTCTGGTGAATCCGAATCGTGTTTCGTTATCCTCGCGGGCGTTGTTGATTCGTTACGCTAAGCAACGACGGCAACCGTCTCGACAGACAACACTCTGTTTGTTCGAGACACGTTTCAGGGAATGATTCAAACCATGCGAATGGTCTATCCACGGAGGAATGCTGTGCGACTATCTGCCACGTTGATGATGATTGCGGTGCTGGTTGGAGTGGCCGTTGCTGCTGAACCTCGCGCTGCTGAATCTGCTGAGCCACCTATCAAGCCCCCGCAGGGGCACAAGTATCCGGAGAGCGAACGCGTGGATCATGTCGACGTTTATCATGGAGTGAAGGTTGCTGATCCTTACCGCTGGCTCGAAGACGACGTGCGGGAGTCGGAAGACGTCGCCAACTGGGTCGCTGATCAGAACGCCGTGACCTTCGGGTATCTGAATGAAATTCCCGAGCGGCCTTACATCAACAAGCTGCTGACGAAGCTGTGGAACTACGAGAAGTTCAACTCGCCGTTCAAAGCCGGCGGTCGGTACTACTATTACTACAACTCGGGCTTGCAGAATCAGTACGTGCTCTACGTGCAGGATTCGCTTGGCAGCGAACCGCGAGTCCTCATGGATCCAAACACGTGGTCCGAGGACGGCACGGTCGCTCTGTCGGGCACCGCCTTCAGCTCCGACGGCCGCTACGTCGCGTACGGTGTTCAGGAAGCGGGCTCCGATTGGCGGAAGTGGAAGATTCGCGAAATCGACAGCGGCCGAGTGCTCGACGAAGAGCTGGAGTGGATCAAATTCAACTCGCCCGTCTGGAGCAAAGACGGCAACGGCTTCTTCTACGCTCGCTATCCCGAGCCCAGCGAAGACGCCGAGTTCCAGGCTCTGAACCTCAACATGAAGGTCTACTACCACCGAGTCGGCTCGCCGCAGAGTCGCGACGTGCTGGTTTACGAATACCCGTCCGAGCCGTCCTGGGGCTACGGCTGCGACGTCTCCGAAGATGGTCGTTACCTGGTACTCACCGTCTGGAAAGGCACCGACGATAAGTACCGCATCGTTTATCGAGACCTCGCCGAACCGTACGGCCTGCCGGTCGAGCTGATCACAACGTTCGACAACGAGTACACCTTTGTCGGCAACGACGGACCGGTGTTCTTCTTCAAGACGGATCTCGAAGCACCGCTGCGAAGGCTCATTGCCATCGACACTCGCAAGCCGGAAAAGGAAAACTGGAAAGAGATCATCCCTCAGACCAAAGAAACGCTGCGAGGCGTCGGACTGGTCGGAAACACGTTCGTCGCGAGCTATCTCAAAGACGCGAAGACGCAGGTCAACATCCATTCGATGCGTGGCGAGTTCATTCGCGAAGTCGAGTTCCCCGGCATCGGGTCAGCGTCCGGCTTCGGCGGCAAACGCAACGACACCGAAACGTTTTACACGTTCGACAGCTTCGCGACTCCGCCAAGCATTTACCGGTACGACATCATCACCGGAAAGAGCACACCGTTTCGCCAGGCCAATGTGAAGTTCAACCCGGACGACTACGAGACGAAGCAGGTCTTCTACGAGAGTAAAGACGGCACCAACGTCCCGATGTTTATTGTCCATCGAAAAGGCATCACGCTCGACGGAACCAACCCGACTCTGCTGTACGGTTACGGAGGATTCAACATCCCGCTGCCGCCGCGGTTCTCAATCACTCGACTCGGTTGGATGGAACTCGGAGGCGTCTTCGCGGTCGCCAACCTGCGAGGCGGCGGCGAGTACGGTGCCACCTGGCACAAAGCCGGCACCAAGCTTCAGAAGCAGAACGTGTTCGACGATTTCATCGCCGCAAGCGAGTGGCTGATCGACAAGGGTTACACATCGAAGAAGAAGCTGGCGATTCAGGGCGGCAGCAACGGCGGCCTGCTGGTCGGCGCGTGTCTGACTCAGAGGCCGGACCTGTTTGGAGCGTGTCTGCCAGCCGTCGGCGTGATGGACATGCTGCGGTTTCACAAGTTCACGGCCGGCCGGTTCTGGGTCGACGATTACGGCTCGTCGGATAACGAAGACGAGTTCGAAGCTCTGCTGGCTTACTCGCCTTACCACAATATCAAAGACGGAGTCAGCTACCCGGCAACGCTGGTCACCACGGCCGATACCGACGACCGAGTCGTGCCGGGACATAGCTTCAAATTTGCGGCTCAACTTCAGGCATCGCAGTCCGGCGGCGCTCCCGTGATGATCCGCATCGAAACCAAAGCCGGTCACGGAGCCGGCAAACCCACGGCAAAGATCATCGAGGAATACACCGACCAGTGGTCGTTCCTCGTGAAGAACCTCGGCATGAAGATCCGCCGCGTCGACGAGTGACGGTGCCGAGCAATCCGATCGAAATGCTACATATCTGATGGGGATACCGGAGCCTGCCCCGGTCCACGAACGCGTAAAACGTAAACGTCGGCACCTTCGATGAAGAAGAGCATGCGGTAAACGCGACCACGTCGCGTTTTGAAGAAGGCCTGCTTCACTTCGACTTCGCAGTCTTTGTTCTCAAGCGCTTCCCCGAACATCCCAGGGTCGGTCTCAAGTCTGCGAAGAATATCGTCATAGGCATCCAGCCACGCGCCGGCTCCTCGGCGTGAATGGTCAAAGAGCCATTCAAAGATATGTCGCTTGTCGACCTTCGCTTTGGGAAGTTCGTGGACTCCGAATGTCATTCCTGACCGATCCCGAACTCCTCACGCAATCGTCGCGAGTCTTCGCCCGCTGGCGACCCTCGCTCACCATTCAGGAAATCATTGACCGATGCATTAATCGCAGCGACATCCTCACGGTAGGCCTCATCACCAGGATTCTGAATCATCCAGAGATCAAAGTGCTCCGCCAGAGGCAAATCAGCGGATTCTCCGTTATCAAGTCTCTGCTGAACGAACTGGCTGAAGCTCTTCAACTCTTCTTCGGTGGTGGCCATGTCGGCGTTTCTCCGGGTTGACTGAATTCAGTACAAGGATACCACGGTCAGAAATCACCAGTCAAAATACAAAGCAGCAACACGGTCCGAAGTTGAATTCCTTGTCAATCAGTCTTCCGTCGGTGGCAGAGGAACTTCAGAGGCATTCTCTGATCCGGGGCCGCCGTCGGAGCCTTTGTAAGCGTTGTCTTCCGGCTGTCGGTAGGCGACTTCCGGGGTTTCTTCAGAATCGCTTTCGTCGGTCGATGCAGGCTCGTCCGACGGATCAGATTCCGGTTTCGCTTCAATGACCGATTTCGAAGTTGCCTTCTCTGATGCGATCGGCTTGGCGGCTTCGTCGTCGAACTTCGATGGAGCTTCCGCACTCGGCTCATCGGTTGGCGGCTCGTCTTTAGGCGAATCGACCTCAACGTTGCTGAGAGGTCGGACGGTTTCCGGCGATTCGCGTTTGGCGAGCGGCGGGACTTCCTTCAGGAATGGCACTTCGTCGATTGGTTTTGCATCGCCCGCAGCGATCCGAGCGGGTTTGGCGGGGTCGGCTTTCGCCATCTCAGGTTTGGCGTCCGCAGGTGGTGTGGCAGAATCAGTGGCTTCGCCCGTCGCAGTTCTTTCAGGGGCAACGACCGCCATCTTTGGCAGCGTTGCTTCGATGCCGGCTCGCTGGCGGTAGAGCACCAAAGCGTGCAGAGCGTGGTAAAGAGGTCCGCAGTCAGCGGCTTCCTTGCGGTTTTCGACGAGGTCGTTGGCGACGGCGAAGACCGCTTTCTGCATCCACTCCTGCTGAAGCTGATCGTCGGCGGCGGCGACCATCAGAAATTCCAGGATGTGTCCCGAAGTCGCGATGCGTTTGCCGAAGTCTGAACTTTCGCCGGGGCCTTTGAAGTATTCGGTCGAGAACGTTCCGTCCTCATTCTGCAGAGACTTCGATTTGGCAATGAAGCGTTTGATCTTCTGGTCAGCTTCCAGCCAGATGCCTCGCAGCGGTTTGCCGGTTGCCAGGTACGAGTTCCGAGCCAGCGACAGCGCGAACAATCCATGAGTCCCGCCGCAAGCCGCGTCGGTCGGATTGGCGTAGGTCTGAATCTGAACGAGCCGTTCGATACTCCACGGCTCGCCAGTGGCGCTGAACCATTCGGTGTCGACAGGCAGGTATCTGGAAAGAGCCCACAGCGTCCACGTGATTTCTTCACGGTCGTTCACGTCGGCTTTGGCGTTGTCGATCATGTCCTGAATCGTGACCTGACCGCCAACCGTCGTTTTGAATGCAAAGTCGACCGTCAATTCTGACATCGTAGCGATCGCCAGGAACTGATTCGGGTGACCTTCGAAAGCGTACGGCTCGGTGAATGTGTGGAAGCGTCCGCCGTGCGGCGTGTGCTCGATGATCGGCTGACCTTTGTAGGAACGTCGCTCGGTCAGCCAGTTCAGAGCCGAGACTTTCTCGCCATCGACTTTGATTTTGTATTCGTCGCGCAGAGCCAGCAGTCCGTGCATGATCTGCCACGGCGTGTGCACATCGGCCGTCAGGTAGCGACGCGACGTGATCGACACCGCGTCATTGATCAGCTGCGGCAGGTCCTCGCGCTGAATCTCCTGAAGACTCGCAGCGGTCTGCTGGATGACTTCCGGCTGCGAACTCGGAAACAGCGATCCTGGTGTAATGGTCGGTTCGGCTGACTGGGCAGAAGTCGCTCCAAAAGAAGCAACGACGGCACTCAGACACAGGGAGGCAATCCGTGGCCGGCGAATCCTCAAAAACATAGTGCCCAGTCTCCTGTTGGCAGTCTTGGTGGGTGATTCCGCAATGGAATCGCGGCCAGAGGGTGCATCGTCCAGATCCGGCTGACCGCTGTGGGATAAATTGAGCGACTCCGTGATAGACCTGCGCCGCCGCATTCTACGCATGACGCATGCTTTCTCTATTCGGAAGAGTCAGCCGCAATGCTCCATGTCAATCTGTCAGTACGCGTTGCACGCCGAAGGGCATCCTCACCGACGACCCAACAACCGCAGCATGCCGCACAACCGGTACGGACACTCGACATTGAACGACGAAACCGCAGCTTGACTTCAGTAATTGTCCGACCAGCGTCCGCTCGATCGTCGGATTCGAACGTGCACTGGAGGTCATGATGGTTTCGACTCGCGCAGCACTCAACGAACTCGGCAAGCCATGCGCGGTGAATGACAAGAAGTTCAACCGCAGATCGGCGCAGATAAACTCAGATGGCAGACTTGATCTGCGTTTATCTGCGCCGATCTGCGGCTCTATTCCTCGCACCTGGCTACAGGAAGAACTGCTCTCCCGACTTGATTCAGAGGCTGATCCTAAGGGGTTACTTTCGAACAGTTTGCGACTCTGGCAAGGGTTTCGAGCCGCCGCTATCATCGCCGCCGCTTTCGCCCGGTCGGTCTCGACCGGCGTTTTACTCTGAGCCGACGGCGCTAGCCGCGGGCTTCACACTGACGCCCGACGCTAGCGCGTTCGGCTCACCACAAACCTGTGGCAGCAACTTTATTCGAGCGGACAGATCGCGATGAAAATTCACGAATACCAAGCCAAAGAACTGCTGAAAGCCGCTGGCGTCACCGTCCCGGACGGCATCGTCGCCAGAAGTGCCGACGAAGCAGCGGCAGCGTTTGACAAGCTGGGCGGGGCCTTGGCCGTCGTCAAAGCTCAGATTCACGCGGGCGGACGCGGCAAAGGCCGCTTCAAAGAACAGCCCGATCAACCGGGAGTCGTGCTGGTGCGGTCGGCCGACGAAGCTCGCAAGAATGCCGAACTGATGCTGGGCAACACGCTGGTCACCATTCAGACCGGCGAAGAAGGCAAGCAGGTTAACACGCTACTGGTCGAAGCCGGGCTGGACATTGCTCAGGAACTGTACGCGGGCGTGGTGGTTGACCGAGGTGCCGGCGGACCTGTCCTGATCATGTCGTGCGAGGGTGGGACCGAGATCGAAGAGGTCGCTCACAACTCCCCGGAGAAAATCCTGAACTGCAACGTCGACGCTGGTTACGGTCTGCAGGCCGCTCAGGTTCGCAAAGTTTCCCACGGACTGGGTCTCGACGCCGCCGCGATGGGCAGTGCTCAGAAATTTCTGCCGAAGCTGGCGAAGTTCTTCACCGACAACGACTGCACGCAGGTCGAAATCAACCCGCTGGTTGTCACCGCGTCTGGCGAGTTCGTCGCACTCGATGCGAAAGTCGCCTTCGATGACAACGCGATGTTCCGACACAAAGAACTGCTCGAACTGCGAGACCTCAGCGAAGAAGACGAATCGGAAGTCAAAGCCGGCGATGCCGGGCTGAGCTACGTCAAACTCGAAGGCACCATCGGCTGCCTGGTCAACGGGGCCGGGCTGGCCATGAGCACCATGGACCTGATCAAGCACCACGGCGGCGAACCGGCCAACTTCCTGGACGTTGGCGGCGGAGCAAACGTCGAACAGGTCACCGAAGCGTTCCGCA
Organism: uncultured Planctomyces sp.; assembly: GCA_937899075.1. Lineage (GTDB taxonomy): Bacteria > Planctomycetota > Planctomycetia > Planctomycetales > Planctomycetaceae > JABMPE01. Next base: position 37,429 of record CALDJX010000046.1, read on the forward strand.
TCATCCTCGCCGATGACAACGTGAAGGCCGTGCTGGTCAACATCTTCGGCGGCATCATGAAGTGCGACGTCATCGTCGAAGCACTGCTCGCCGCGTACGACCAGGTCGGCTTCACCGTGCCGCTGGTTGTCCGTCTCGAAGGAACGAACGTCGAGAAAGCTCGAACGATGCTCGCCGAAAGCGGCAAAGACATCATCGCGGCAACGGATCTGACCGACGCCGCCCAGAAAGTCGTCGCGTCAATCAGCGCCTAAGAAACAATGGTCATTCTTGCGAAGTCTGACGCAAAGTCGCAAAGTCGCTAAGACACGCAAAGAGTCAAGAAGCTAAAGAATGACGAAGAGGACGTGAGACTACGCCGAAGGCGTTATACCCAACAGCCTGGGGTCAGCCGCGAAGCGGTGCCACCCCAGGACAACGAGCCGGGACCATCCAACCCTGAAAGGGTTGTACAAATCGCGGCTGAATGAAATTCGAAA